>NZ_CDXDOR010000125.1:0-14893 GCF_978021225.1 Frankia sp. CeTa3Moorea
CAAAGGCCTGACCGCCCTCGCGCCCTACCTGGCCGCAGGTGACGCCTACTCGGCCGTCCTAGTCTGCTGGACCGACCAGCGTGAGTTCCCTCTGGGGGCTGCGGCCTTCGCCAGAACGGTGGCCGACTTGACGGAAGCGATGGAAGCGGCGGAAGCGGCCTGATAGCAGGGCCTCGGCAAGTTTGCTGACGCGCAGGTGATCGGTGCTGGCTGGGGTTTCTGGTGGGACTGTGCAGCGAGAGGCTGACGCCGGGTCCGGGGCTTCAGGGGTACGGGCACGACACCTGGAGATCATGGAGGTTCCTACGCCGTCATGATCGACCCGAGATGTCGTGCCCGCCGTCCCAGTATCGCCGCCTGCCCCTGCTCTCGATCAGCTGGCTGCCGCCGTCGCCGACGGTCATCACCATCCGTCGTCGGTGACGGGTCTGCTGGCGGTCTTCGGCCGGGTCCCGGACCCGCGGAAACCCCGAGGTAGACGGCACAGCCTGGCGGTGGTGCTGACCCTGGCGACGTGCGCGGTGCTCGCTGGCGCGCGGTCGTTCACCGCGATCGGCGAATGGGCCGCCGATGCCGGTCAGGCGGATGCTCTGCGCACCCAGACCGAGACCGCCCGCTGGCTGGTCGGCCGCGGGGTGAAAGCCACCGAGACCGAGGTCGCCTACCTGGTCCCCAGCCTGCCGACACATCAGGCCAGCCCGACCCAGTCGGTGGTGCTGCGGTTCCGCGGCGACACACGGAATCCGCCGTACCGCGAAGAGCCGCTCATGCCGTGGTGACGACGACCTTGCCGCGAGCGTGCCCCCGTTCCAGATAGCGCAGACCCTCGGCGACCTCGACCAGTGGGTACGTCCGGTCGATGACCGACGTGAGCTTCCCGTCCTCGACGAGCCGGGTGAGGGTGAGCAGCTCCGCCTGATCCTGACGGGTGGGCAGCGGTCGGAGCCGCTGCCGGACGAAACCGTTGACCACGATCGCGCGGAGCATCCAGCCGACCGCCCCGACGACGTGGCCGGGTGAACCGCCGGCATTGAGCACGAGGGTTCCCGTCGGGGTCAGCGCCCGGCGCAGCCGGCTCAGTGGCCGGTTGCCGACGTTGTCGAGGATCACGTCGTAGTGGGTGTGCGCGTCGGTGAAGTCATCGGTGGTGTAGTCGATGACGTGTGTGGCGCCGAGCGCGCGGACCAGTTCGACGTTGCGGGTGCTGCACACCCCGGTGACTTCCGCGCCGAGCGCGGCCGCGATCTGGATGGCGTATGTACCGACGCCGCCGGCGGCCCCGTTGACGAGTACCAGGTGCCCGGCCTGGACCCCACCCATGTCGCGGATCCCCCGCAGGGCGGTGGTCGCGGCGATTGGGAGCGCCGCCGCCTGCTCGAAGGTCAGGCCGGCCGGCTTGGGTACCACCGTGTCCGCCGGGGCGCGGACGTACTCGGCGAATGCGCCTGGGCAGAAGCCGAGCACCTCGTCGCCGGGTCGTAGCCCGTGCACGTTCGCGCCGACCGCCTCCACGACGCCCGACGCGTCGATCCCGGCCACACGGTGCTTCGGCCTGGTCAGTCCCATTCCGGGCATGAGTCGCGCGACGAGCGGGTCGCCTCGCACGGCGGAATCAAGTGATCATAGCGACACATGCCCTGCCAGCGGATTATCGAAAACTTCGACTGGCTTCGCACAGTTCAATGTCTGCCGTGGCGTCTGCCGTGGCCGTCCAGTCAACTGTGCGGTCACAGTATCAAGCTCCGCCGCCGTCCCGGTGCGCTGACGACGGAGCGCCCCTTTCCGAGGCTTGGCCGAGGTTCCGCTCTCCTTCGTGAGCCCGTTACTCCGGTTGACGGAGAGAGCGGAGCAGAAGCCGGCCGAACCGGGTGAGGAGCAGGGCGCCGGAGCCGGCGAGCGCGGCGAGCACGCCGATGAGGAGGTCTCGCGCCGAGTTCGCGCCGAGGACCTGGAGTACCGCGAAGGCGGCGCCGAAGGGCAGGCCGACGACGGTGAGGACGCCGAGCGCCGCGCCGACCTGCTGCCCCTCCTGGGTCTGGGCGATCCGGTTCAGGTCAACGATCTCGGTGAGCACGGCGTCGAACCGCTCGGGCAGATGGTGCTGTGCCTGGTAGGCGGTGAGGATGTCGTTCGCCGGGCCGTGGGCGCTGGCGTCCCGGAGCCAGTAGATGTTGCGGAATCGGGCGGCCCGTTCTTCGAGACGGGCGAGATGACGCGTGAGGTCCTGGGCTTCGAACGCGCGGGCCGCCTCGTCGATCATCTCGGTGATGGCCGCGTTCTGGATCATGCCGATCAGGACCGCGTCGAGGTAGGTGGTGTGGGCGTAGAGCTGGGCGAAGCCGAAGAACGCATCGTCGGCGCCGTCGTCGGGGCGTAGACCGAGAAAGGCGGCGCCGTCCCGGGTGACGAGCCCGCGCCAGTCGGCGGAGAGGATCACTCGTCCGTCGAGGAGCTGGTCGGCGTGGTCGGGATCCGGTGGGTAGTCGGCGTTGGCGGTACGGGATGCGAGATGCCACAGCCAGGTGTCCGCGGTCGACCAGGAGTCGATTCGGACGGCGTCAGCGGGTCGCGGCGGGTCGGCTTCGGGAAGGGTGGGGAAGGTCAGGAACGCGATCGTGAACCCTCGGGCCGACGGCGCCAGGCGGGCCCAGGTGGGCAGCGCCGAGCCGAGGTCGGGGGGTGGGGTCGCACTGCCGCGCCGGCCGGCGACGGCGCGCAGGACGTCGAGGAGCTCGGACCCGCCGGTCTGGACGTGAACATGGACGTGGACGATGACGAAGGCGCGGTCCGGCCGGTCCGGGTCGGGTAGGAGGATCTCCGTCCCGAAGATCGGGTTGTTCGTCTCGCCGGTGGGTGCGGTGCGCTGCCAGCGGCTCGGCCGGTCAGGCGTGCCGTAGAGGATGCGTGCGCAGGCGGCGCTGAAATAGGTGCTGCGCGCGGCGGTGGTCGCTTCGATTTCCTTGTGGCGTAACGGCAGCGGACCTTCCGGCCAGTCCGGGGTGCCGGTGAGGAAGGCGGGACAGACGACCACGAAGGAACGCCGTCCCGGACGGTCTACCGGTAGAATTCGTCGACCTCCGGAAGATCCAGTCTGATCACGAAGTGGGCTCGGCCGGTGGACGGGTCGACCTCGAAACGCACACGCTCCCCGACGATGATCGTGCGGAATCCTTCGGTGACGATGTCGCTGTAGTCGAAGCCGTGGATCTCGCCGGTCTCGTCGTCGCGAACCAGGTAGGTCGCGGTGACCCGGTGGGGTCCGCTGCCCAGCGGTTGGCGGTCGACGATCCGGCCGAACCGCTGCCCGCTGTCCGGCACGCCGGTCATGGTCACGCGACCTCCCGCACGCAGCGGAACCCGACGGCGTTACTGCTGCCCCGGCGTAGGTACAGGGCCTTCGACGAGGTCTGCACCGCCCGGTACGGGTTGTCGTAGGAGCCACCGCAGATCACCGCGGAGTTGATCCCGTCGAACACGGTCTCGGTCCATTCCCACACGTTGCCGGACATGCCGTGCACTCCGAACGGGGACAGGTTCGCCGCATGATCGGTCACCGGGGTCGGGGCGCAGTCCCGCAACCGGCCACCGTCGATCTCCTGCTTCCAAACCTCGTAGGTCACCAACGGCCGGCCACTCCACGCGTCGGCGCAGTTGACCGCGGTCAGGTCGACGTCGTCTCCCCAGGGGAACAGCCGGCCGTCCGTGCCCCGGGCGGCGGCCTCCCACTCGACGCAGGTCGGCAGCCGCTTGCCCTCGAAGCGGGCGAAGGCGTAGGCACTCCACCAGTTGACGCAGTTCGCCGGGTAGTTGTCGTACGCCGGATCGGTGAAGTACTCCGGGTTTCGCAAGCGTTCCCGCCATGGTTCGTGGGTGTGGCCTGGCGGAGCGCCCGGATGATCCCACTGCGCGCAGCCCTGCTCGGCGACCGCGGCGAGAAACGCCTTGTACCGCCCGACCGTCACGGGGAACTCGTCGAACAGCACCGGCTTCTCGATCTTTCGGAGGAGGAGGCGGTGGCTCGGCCCGACCAGGTACGTCGCTGCCGGGAGCGTCCGCGGGGGCGCGGGGATCGTCTCGGCGCCGAGGTGGACGAGGAACTCCCGGACCTGCTCGGTCAGAATCGGTTCGGCGTTGCTGCCCGCGGCTTCCCGTCCGGCCGCGGTCCGCAGGTAGCACGCGGCGAAATACTCCTGGAAAACGGTGTGCACCAACGCCACCGTGCCGGCGCCGGCCAGGCGGAACAGGGGCGCGAGCAGGAACGTCTCCAGCGTGACCCGTCCCTCGGCGAAGCATTCGATGCCGACGTGGGTGCAGAGGTCCGCCAGAGTGAACACCGCCTGATCGGCCAGGAATGCCGGGCCGAAATAACTCTCCAGCCTGGGCCGGAGATCGGCGAGCCCGGCGATGACCCGCGGGCGGTCGGCGGGGGCCACGTGGTGGATCGCCTCTTTGATCATCACCACGTCGAGCGAACCGGGCTCGACGGCCGTCGTCGCGTCGGGGCTGGCCGCGCCGACGAGCTGCTCCGCCGAGGCGTGCACCGGGCGAAGACCGGGATCCGAAGGCAGCTGGCTCAGCATCCCCTCGGACGGGTCGGCGCACAGGATCGGCGTCAACGGCCGGACGATCTCGAAAACCCGGCGGGTGTACAGTCCCGTCCCGCACCCGACGTCGATGATCCGATCGTGGGAGGTCAGGGTGAGCGCCCCGGCCATCTCCCGGGCCATCCAGTCGAGGAAGGCGTCGCTGTAGGTCCAGTTCTGGTCGTACGCGTCGGCGAGGCGCTCATAGTGCGCCGACGTTCCCGGCTCCGCCAAACTGGATCACCTCCCGCCCTGCAACCCAGGCGGATCGTAACCGATCGGCTCCCCAACGGCTCCGGATTGGGACAAGTCAGCCAACGAGCGTGACGCCCTGCCACCGACTCTGGGACGTAAACGGGAACTCTGTTCGTCCCTCCGACGACCACGGTTCTCGCGAGAGTCGAGCCGGGCCAGCAGGTCGGCCAACTGTCTGGCGTTGCGCTGCGCATAGTCGGCATAGCAGTTGTTCATGAGGACGTGGGTCGTGGCGACGCCGTTCGCCAGCTCCCGGATCCTCGGGGCCCATGCGCGCAGTTCGTCCTCGCTGTAGCGGTAGCCGAAGCGTTCGTGGATGTCCTTGCTCGTCCACCGCTCGCTGTGACCGTGGAACCGGACGACCGCGAGATCGGCAGTCGCGGCGAGCACCGGCGGAATCGAACTCGGATAGCCCTGGGGCATGTCGACGCACACGTACGGAATCGCCTGAGAGGCGAGGAAATCGAGTGTCTCCTCACGGTTGCGTTCGTCCATCCAGGTGTGGTTACGGAATTCCACGCAGATCCGCACCCGCCGGCACCGGCGCTGGCACTCCAGGACGTAGCGCTTGTTCGCGGCGCTGATCGGAAACCACTGCGGGAACTGGAAGAGCAGAGCGCCGAGCTTGCCGGCCTCGGTGAGCGGTGCCAGCGCGGTGAGGAACCGCTCCCACACCTCGTCGACGACGTTGGCGTCCAGGTCGCGGACGTAGAGGTTCCTCCGATCCAGCCCGACAACGTCGCGCAGGTCCCTGTACAGCGCGCCCGGGCGAGTCGGATGCCCCGTGAGCAGCGAGAAAGCCTTGACGTTGAAGGTGAAGTCGGCCGGGGTGCGCGTCGCCCACGTCCGCACCGTCCGCTCCGCCGGCGGCGCGTAGTAGGTGGAGTCGACCTCGACCAGCGGGAACTGCCGGGCATAGTAGCGCAGCCGCTGCTCGGCGCTGGTGACCTCCGGTGGGTACCATCCGGACCTCAGCAGCGTCGGGTCCGTCCAGGAAGCCGTCCCGACCAGAATGTCACCCATGCCCGTCACCTCCCCGCCGGGTTCCACGCTCGCGAACCGGTACCTGCCCGCGAACGGCATGGTTGACGTCAGGATCCGTTATCCTTTTACAGGCGAATGTACCGGTACCCCGCTCGGGCTCGGACCCGGTCCTGTCGGCTATACGGCAACGGCAGCCGTCCGGCCACACGACGTACGAGAATGCCATCGAGGGGAACCACTTCCGGACCCATTCCTCCGCCGTTGGGAGAAGCCATGAGTCGTCGTGAACTGGCCAGTCGGACCAGAATAAGTGCTTTCCGCGAAGGGCCGTACGTGCTGATCGTCGCCGAAGGCGACCTGCCCACGCCCGGATTCGACGTCGACATCGCCGAGAGCAGGGTGCGCATCTTCCCGCAACAGTTCGACCTCGAGCGCCGCGCGCGGCCCGGCGTCTTCCCGCAGGTGGTCACGCCATACCGCTACGCCGAGATGGTTCGCTACCCCGAGGATCAACCCCGGATCACCGTCCATCACGCCGACGGCACCGACCAGGTCGACATCGAGCCCTGCGGCAAGGAACTGGCCGGCTACGTCGACACCGTTCGCGGGAGCGCTCACCGGACCGCCGCGCCGGAGGCGGGGACCGAGGCAGGGGCGGAAGAGGCCATCGGACTGTCACCCGCGCTCAGCTTCGACGAGGCGTTCGCCAAGGCCCTCGCCAACCTGCCGTCCTCAGACACCACGACCGCCGACACGCTGGCCCGCGTCCAGGTGCTGGAGATCGGCGGCCTGTTCGGTGGCATCGCCGGCTTCCACCACCTGTTCGTCCGGGTCAGCCGGACCATCAGCTGACCGCAGACACGGATCCGGGTCCGGGTCCGTAGCCGGAGTCGGAGTCGGCTACGGACCCGGGCCGGTTGATGTCCTCCTGGGGTGGCGGGGTAACGACGGCCAGCCGGCCCGAGCAGATTGCCCGGGGCGGCGGCCGGTCAGGCGGCGGCCGGTCAGGCGGCAGCGAGCGTGGTCGACCAGAGCACCGCACCACCGGAGTCCCGCAGCTCCACGGTGAGCCCGCCACCGGGATCGAGGTGCACGCGGCCGAAGAACTGCAGACCGGCCGAGGGCGGCAGGTTGGACTGACCCGCCGGAGGGGCCTTCACGAAAACAGCCTCGGGGCCGAAGGTGGGGTCGAGCGTGTTCGGGCCGAACGTTCCGGCGTTCAACGGCCCGGAAACGAACTCCCAGAACGGGTCGAAATCGGTGAAGGCGGCCCGGTCCGGGTGGTAGTGGTGCGCCGCCGTGTAATGGACGTCAGCAGTCACCCAGACCACATTGCGGACCCGGTGCCGGCGGAGGCCGGCGAGGAGGTCCGCGATTTCCACCTCGCGCCCCAGGGGGACACCCGGCCGGCCCTGCGCCACCGCCTCCACGCCGCTCGGGTTGTCCGGCACCAGCAGCCCGAGCGGGAGATCGGCGGCGACCACCTTCCAGGTGGCGCGGCTGGCGGCGAGCCCGGCCAGCAGCCACTCGCTCTGGTGGCGGCCGAGGATCGCCACGCCGGCGGGATCCTCCTGGCCGTCGGGATTCGGGTTCTTGAACGAGCGCAGGTCCAGGACGAAGACGTCGAGCAGCGGGCCGTAGGAGATCCTGCGGTAGATCCTCCCGCCCGGGCCGGCCCGACCGGGAATGAACGGGGTGTACTCCAGGAACGCCTGCCGCGAGCGCGCCGCGAGGACGTCCACCCGTTTCTCGCTGTACCGGGAATCGTCGAGAATCTCACCGGGATACCAGTTGTTGAGCGTCTCGTGGTCGTCCCACTGGAACACCCACGGCACCTCGCGGTTGAACGCGAGCAGGTTTGCGTCGAGCAGGTTGTACCGGTAGTTGCCGCGGTACTCCGCGAGGGTCTCGGCGACCTTGGACTTCTCCGGGACGACGAGGTTGCGCCACACCGAGCCGTCCGCGAGCGGAACCGTCGGGAGGAGCGGCCCGTCCGCGTACACGGTGTCCCCGGAGCAGATCGCGAAGTCCGGGTTCAGCCGGCGCATCGTCTCGAAGATCCGCATTCCGCCGAGATCGGGGTTGATACCCCACCCCTGGCCGCAGATGTCACCCGACCAGATGAACGAGACGTCGCCGGCACGCCCGGGGGCAGTCCGGAACCGGCCGGTCGACGTCTCGCCGACGAGCGCCGGGTCATCCGCCGAGGCGAGGCGGACCCGGTAGAACACCTCCTCGCCGGCAGGCAGGCCGCGGACCGGCACCGAGGCGGTGAAGTCGGTCGCCGCGCCCACCCGGACGACGCCGACCCGCCGGGCGGCGGTGAACGTCTCGGTGGCTGCCACGTCGACCGCGAGCACCGCCGGCCGATCGGCCCGTGCCCACACCACCGCGCTGTCCGCGGTGACATCGCCGGACTGCACGCCGGAGGTGAACGTGGGCCGGCCACCCCGCACCTGGCCCGGGGCCCGGTCCGCGACCGCGGCCCGCGCCGCCGGAACCCCTACGGCGGTGCCGGCGGCGGCAGCCAGTGACGCCACCGTCGCTCGGGCCAGCACGTCCCGTCGGTTCGGCACGCGTTCCTCTGCCATCCCGCCCGGCCCTCCTGTCACTGTCCGTATGGCCGCAGTCCCCCGACGTCGACCATCACAGTGCAGGTTCCGGGCAGCCGTCGGCCCCCGTTCCGGAAGCGAAAAAGTGAACTGTGCGTGGCGTCCCGCACCGCCTGCCGCACCGCGTCCCGCCCAGACCACCTCTTCCGGGTAACCCTCGCGAGGAACCCGGGCGCCGACCGCTCGGATGAAGTCACGCGCAGAGCCGCAGAGCCGCAGAGCCGGGGAAACCCTGGTCATCTGGGCCGCTCTCACGGCCCCTTAGCGCTTTCGCGATCCGTATCTACGTAGAAATTGCTATGATCTATCCGTAGATGCGGTTTCAGTCGGAGCTTTGCCGTCAGTGACCAGCCGTTACCTCCCTCGGCGAGAAAGGGACGGACGATGTCTCCGCAGATCAGGCGGTTGATCAGAGTGGATGCGTGACATGTTCTGGCCAGGCCCCGCCCACCCCGACGACGAGACCAGGCACTGGCTCGCCCGGGTCGAGAAAGTCGCCCCGGTCCTGGTCCAGCACCGTGAACAGGCCGAACAGGAGAGAATGACGCCGCCCGACGTCATCGACGCCCTGCGTGAGCAGAACATCCACCGGATGTGGGTCTCCCCGGCCTTCGGCGGTGGCGGGGTGAGTGTCCGGACCGGTTCCACGGTGCTCCAGGCGCTCGCCCGGATCGACGCCTCCGTCGCCTGGCAGATGGGGGTCCAGGGCGTTATCGGCCGGATGTCGGACTACCTCCCGGAGCAGACGGCCGGCCGGATGTTCCGGGAGAGCGATGGTCTCGTCGTCGGTGGGATCAACCCGTCGGGCCACGCCGAGGCCGTCCCCGGCGGTTACCGGGTACGCGGTCGGTGGTCCTTCGCCAGCGGCTCCACCCACGCCGACTGGCTGGTGTGCGCCTCACTCGTCACCGAAACCAGCGCGGCCGGCGAGGTAGCCGCGGGAAGTATGGCGGACTCGTCGGCCCCGACCCCGCCCACAACCCGGATGATGTTCGTTCCGCGGGATGCCGCCCGTTTCACCGACG
This sequence comes from Frankia sp. CeTa3Moorea, assembly GCF_978021225.1. Classification (NCBI taxonomy): domain Bacteria; kingdom Bacillati; phylum Actinomycetota; class Actinomycetes; order Frankiales; family Frankiaceae; genus Frankia; species Frankia sp. CeTa3Moorea. The sequence goes on from NZ_CDXDOR010000125.1 coordinate 9,460, forward strand.
ACTGGTTCACGATAGGGCTGCGCGGCACCGGGAGCGTCAGCTTCACTGTCGACGACCTCTTCGTCCCCGAGGAGCACACCGTCGACGGCGGGCTGCTGCGCCGGCTGCCCGCGGCCCGGCCCTCGCGCGGCTACCCCATCGCGTACTACGACTTCGGCCCGTTCACGACCGCGTCAACAGCGCTCGGCATCGCCCAGGACGCGCTGAGCGCCTTCCCGGGGCTGGCGGTCAGCGCGGTTCCTGCCCGCGGGACGGAGACGCTGGCGTCCAGCCACACCGTTCAGGCCGGCCTCGCCCGCGCTGCGGCCCTGGTCAGGGCGGGCGAACTGCTACTCGACGATGCGGCCGGCCACGCGAGTGCCCGCCTCATCGGTGGGGAGAAGCTCAGCGCCCTGATCCGGCTCGCCGCCGCCGCCGTCGGCGAAAACACCCTGAAGGCCGTGGACACCCTGCACGGCCTGGCCGGCACCAGGGCCCTGGGCGCGGCCGGCCGGCTCGACCGCTGCTTCCGCGACATCCACACCGTGGTCGCGCACATCACCCTGGCGCCGACGAACTTCGAGATGATCGGGTCATATCTCCTGGGCGGCTCGTTGCTGATGCGGCGCTGACCCCCGCCCGATGCCCCGAGCCCCGAGTACGGTCCTGCGGTTTCCTCCTGCGGTTTCCCCGTCGTGGCGGGCACCCAGGGCGCCCTCGCGGATGGCGGTGATGACGGCCGAGAAGTTCCGACCGGGACCGTCCCGGCGGACGAAGTCCGCATAGATCTCGGCCGCGGTGTGCCCAGCACCGTACCCATCCCCTTGGGGAGCACCGTACCCATCCCCGCGGGGAGCACCCGGTGACACCCGTGGGAGTATGCCACTGGCAACCCACGGCTGACTCGAACGACTACATCAGTGTTATCAGAATGTTGTTGACAATGACCGGCGACGTTCGCGGTCGGCAATGGTCACGTCGGCAAGACTCGCAGTCCGCGAACATCCGGCCCATGAAATCACAATCCGCGATGCCACACCCGGCGAAACCGTGTTCGACAATGCCTCACCAAGACATACCCAACACCCGCTACAACGGAAGCCCGCGAACATCAACATTCAAACAAACGCCTGACATCGCGACCCGACATCCAGATCCGAAGAAAATACATTCCGACGCCCCCCGGCAACCCGTTATCCCACCGTTCCAGCACGGCCGACCAGGAGCGTTCGTGGCTCGTCCGCCCGAAGTGCTGTTCGTCTGCGTTCACAACGCGGGCCGTTCTCAGATAGGCGCCGCTCTGCTCGACCGACATGGTCGTGGCCTGTTCCGCGCCCGATCCGCCGGCAGCGCCCCGGCCCCGGCCATCCACCCGGGAGTCGTCACCGTCATGGCCGAGGTAGGCATCGACCTGTCCCGGGAGTCCCCGAAGCGACTGACCAACGAGATGGTCCGCGACTCCATCGTCGTCATCAACATGGGATGCGACGACGCCGTTCCCAGCTACCCCGACACGCGCTACCTCACCTGGAAACTGGATGATCCGGCGGAGTGCGCGCTCGAGGAGATCCGGTCGATCCGCGACGAGATCGACGCCCGCGTCCGGGCGCTGGTCTACAGTCTCGGCGTGGCCACCCGCGTCGGGCTACTGAAGAACCAGCCCGGTTACACCGGGATCCCGCCTGGTGGTACTGACCCGGATGCGTGGCGCTATCCTCCACCGGTCGGGGCGGGCGCACCCGACACAACCGCGTGATCCGGCGCGACCGCGTCGACGGGCTCGGCCTCCCGGGGCGGGATGATGATCGTCGCGCCGATCCGGACGGTGCCGCCACGCACGGCGTCGGCGCGCAGGCCACCCCGGTCGCGTAGCGCGCTCCAGACCCCGGGGCGGGTGAGCTGTTCGAGGTAGGAGCACGGTGGGCAGGGCCGGGCACCGAGCAGGACAACGTCGTCGATGCGGAAGGTCCGCCCGACGAGGTCGAGTAGCGCGACGCCCTCCGTCACCAGGTTTCGCCTGGTCTCCCACTCGGCCATACTCACCGCCGCGCGGTTTCGGCCTGCTCGGCGCCCCCTTCCTGCTCGGCACTCCCTTTTTCCTCGGCCCACTCGGCCTCGGCCTGCTCGGCGCGTTCGGCTTGGGCCTGCTCGGCCCGCACGGTCGCCGCCCTCTCCCTCGCGGCCGGCCCCGACTCCTCGGGCTGTGCCACCACTTTGCCGTCGCGAATCTCACCTCGCCACGACCCGGTTGCCTTGCCCTGCATCACGATGAACCGGCGGAAATGCTTGAGATCGAGGCGGGCCCGCCGGCCGCCGGCACGCCAGATATTCCCCGTCCTCTCGACGAACCCGCTGGGATAGTATTCCATGGCCAGCAGGATCCGGGTGAGGTCATCAGCGAGCGGATGAAAAGTGACGGCGCCCCTGGTGGAGCCCTTTCCGCCCTCGGACGTCCAAGCGATCCGCCGGTCCGGGATCTGCTCTTGGACGGTCGCCTTCCAGCTGCGTCGGGACTTGAAGACCTTGACCCGCCAGTTCTGCTCGGTCTCGCTCTTCGTTTCCACCGCCTCCACGCCCTTCATGAAACGGGCGAAATCCGGGAACTGCGTCCACTGGTCGTAGGCGACGGACACCGGGACACCGACGTCCACCGTCTCCTCGATGTTCGTGGCTTTGAGTGGCCCGCTCTTGCCGCCGCGCTTCCCGCGGCCGATCTTCAGCGTCCCCTTCGCCTTCTCGCGCATCGCCGAGACCGCGGTCCTGAAGGCCGTCTTCGTCGGCGGTTCCCCCCTGACCAGCCGCTGGACGCCCTCGGCGAGCGGGGAGAGCTTACCCTCCTTGCCGTTCCTCTCGGCCAGCCCGTGGAGTTTCTCCGTGCTCGAGGTGAGCCGCTGCGCCGTCCTGCCGACCAGGTGCGCCCCACCCGCCTTCGCCAAGTTCTTCGTCTCGTCGAGCAGGCTCTTGGTCGCCGGGCTGTCACGCAGGGCACCGAGAAAACCCTGCGCCGGTGGCTTCGTCGTCGGCCGCTCTGTCGTCTGCGTCATCTCCGCTCCTCGTCGATCGGACCGTCCCTCGGATGTCACCGCTCGGAGGTGACGTTCTGCCGGCCACGCGCGGCGCGGCGCGGCCCCGCCGAACGTCCGGGCGAAGAACGGCGCTGCGCACCGGACTGCGCCACAGCCTCGGGCGCCGCTCCCTCACCGGCCGCCCGTTGCTCCGACCGCTCGCCCTGCTCGGTCTGCCCGCCTGCCCACGCTGCTCCGCCTGCCCACGCTGCTCGGTCTGCCCGCCCGAGGTGCCCTCCTCGGATTCCGCCGCGGCGGGCGCCAGCTTCTCGCCCTCTCCTTCGCCCCGGCCGGGTGCGGCGGCCTCCGGCACGGCCCCGGTCACCCCTTTGACGGCCCCGGTCACCCCCTCGGTGACCGCGCCCGTCGCCGCCTTGGCGACGTCACCCGCCTCGGCCAGGCCCTCGGTGAGCCGACCCGTACGCTGGTGGAGGTTCTCGGTGAGCCGACCCGCCCGGGCCTCGTACACCGACAGTGCCGCGCGCCGACCGGCCTCCAGCCCAGGTCCGCGGACCTGGGCGAGCAGCTCCTCCGCCTCCGCGGAATGCAGCAGTTTCACCGTCTGATCACGGACAATGTCCTTGGCGTGATAGTTGCGCCCGGTCAGCCAGAGCCCGACTCCGATCGCCATCTTGGCTTTCTTGGTCCGGCCGAGGACATAGCCGCCGACGAGCGCCGCAGCGATCTTCGCACTGCTCATAGTTGATCATTCCCTTCCCAGATGTCGGAGTCCGAGCTCCAACCCCATCTGCCGGTCCCCCCGAAGGCGTCGGCGTCCGCCGTGTCACCGGCTCCGGGGGGACCCGTGGGGCCCTCGGCGAAGTCGATGGCGGGAAGTGGGCCGACGTATTCGATCGTGAAGTACGGACAGGCACGACGGAGATCGGCGACGGCGGCGTCGAACGCGTCCACGGCGTCGTCGCGCAGCAGAAACGCCCAGCTGAGCACCGGGGCCTCCGCACCGCCGTGCGGGCGCCGTGGCCGGTCGGACAGCGCCAGCGGACGCAGCAGGTCGAGGATCGCATCGGCCTGACGCTGCCGGCGGGCGATGACCAGGTCGGCCACCTGCTGACCCAGCCTGATCCGCGCGTCGAGATCCGCGGGCGGCGTGACCCCGACGAACGGGCTGCCCGGCAGTACCTCGGTGAGGGCGGACCGCTCGTCCTCCTCCACGTCGAGATGCAGCTCCACCAGCCCTTCGAGCGCATCGAGCCGATCGGGCATCTCGTCGGCGAGCGGGGCGAGGACCTCACGGCACACGGCCGCCTCGTCGGGGGCGACGGTCCCGAACCGCAGCGGCAGCACGGGGCCTCCGGCGAGAAGTCGCTGCAGGATGTCCAGATGACGCACAGCCTCGGACTCGCCCAGAATCCCGACATCCGCGGTGACGCTGACCGCCGCCGCCAACGGCCCGAACCGCACCAGGTGCACCTGCCCCGGGGGGTGTCCGATGCCGGGCGGCGGTGGCGTCGGCGCCGGATGCCCGGACCGCGTGATGCCATAGATGATGACGGACATAGCGATCATCCCTCTCGGCCGCTGCGGCGGTCGCCCGGCGCACTGCGCCCGGCCGGCAGATCCCGCCGGGCGTGCTCCTCGGACGATCCGCCACGCAGCGAGCCCACCACCTCCTCGGCGGTGTCCTTCAATCCCTCGAGCGCCCCCTTCGACTTCTGCCTCGCGGTGCCGTCGGTGACCTCATGCATGAGTCCGGGCAGGCCCGAGACCTGCTCCTTGGGCGCGATGTCCAGCCGGTTCACCGCCTCGGCGAACCGGAGGTAAGTGTCCACGCTCGCGATGACGACCCGGGCGTCGACCGTGAGGATCTCGATTCCGACCAGCGCGACCCGCACGTAGGCGTCAATGACGATGCCCTTGTCGAGCACAACGTCGAGGACATCGGCCAGGCTGCTGGGCTTCGGAGCCCGGTTCATGGACTGACTGGAGACGCTCATGGCGCTGTCCTCGCCTTCTTCCATCGTTCTTCGTACGCGGAGGAGGCGGAGCGGGCCCTCGACGCGTCGGGGGCGGTCGGGTCGATCCCCGGCCCGGGATCGACGAGGTGACGGGCCCGCCGTAGTGCCTGCTCGGTCTCCTCGGGGCTCACGCCCGACGAGACGCGCGAGACCGCGACCGACGTCCTGGGGATCCGCGTCCAATCGCAGCGTCCGCCGGGGGTTCCTGGTAGTACTCACCATCCCGCCTCTCGGCCGCCCTCCACGGCTGTCTGCACACCGATTAGCAGGGCGCGCAGATCGAGCCGGAGCAGGTCGACGCCGGCCAGCGCGACCACGACATCCCCACTGATCACCACGCCGCGGTCCACCAGCCGGTCGAGGAGATCGGCGATCGGTTGGGCGGTGCCGGCCCCCCGGCCCACCGAAGCACCC
>NZ_CDXDOR010000126.1:0-3387 GCF_978021225.1 Frankia sp. CeTa3Moorea
CGGACCGATCTCCGCCGGACCCACCGCGACCGGGCCGGCAACCACCCGGTCTGACGAGCCGACAAGACCGCCCTCACAACGCGGCTCCGTGCCCGGGGCGGTGCCCTGGACGCCGAAACTCTCAGCCCTCACCCGGCCTGCGTCCCCCCAGCCGCTCTCGGCCGTCCCCACGCTGGCAGGCCCACTCCCCAGCCCCGGCTCTGCGCCACCGGAGCCACGCGGAGCGAGACCGCAGGACATGCAGGGTCGCGCCGCGGTCCTGTCCGGCACCGGATTCCCACCCACTATCTCCTCCTCCTCTGACGACGATCCGACGCGACCGCCCTCGAACGGCCGCCGGCTCCCCACCGAACCCCCGCCGCCCACACCCACGCCCAGGCCTTTCGGCCCTCCCCGAAGGACCGCATCGGCCGGTCCCGTCCCGCCAACCACCGCGGACACCGGCGACGCCCCCGAGGCCGCCGAGGCCACCGGTCTGCTGGCCCATCCGGGACGACCGCTCATCCACCCGACGGATATCCCACGGGTACCATCCGCGATCTACTTCGAGACGCCCCGGATGCGAGCGAACCGGCAGGGCCGCGTCCCGGCCGAATCGATCCAGCCCGGGACGGAGGCACCACCTGGACCCCCTGCCCCCCCGCAGCCAACCACCGAGTACCGGACCGCGATCCCGCCCCGGCCGCCGGTCCCGCCTCCGAACGAACGGCTGGCGGGACCGGCGGACGCGCACCATGCACCGCCGCAGGCTGCTCGGGCGCGCTACGCCGACGGAGATACCACCGTCCCGGATGTCGGCGTTTCACGGCCCCCGGTGGCGACGTCCGGGGCGGCGCCACAGCGTGTGCCGCTCGAGACCACGCCGCCCGCCGATCCCACCGCGCCCGCCGAGGCGCAGGTCCGGATTCTCGGGCTGCCCACCGTCGAGGGTCCCGGGCGGCCACCCGCCGAGCGCATCGACCTGTTGACCGAGGTCATCGTCTACCTCGCGCTGCACCGGGAAGGCGTAGACAGTCGGCTTCTCGCCGAGGAGATCTGGCCATCCGACACCACAGAGGAGATCGCCGACGCCGCGCTGGCCGAAGCGCGCCAGTGGCTGGGGAGCGATGCCAACGGCTCGCCTCGAATCATGATCGGCCCGGATGGCCGATGGTGGCTGAGTCCGGATGTGCGCTGCGACTGGGAACTCTTCGTGGCCTACACCCACCGGGCCGGTCTGCCGGGCAGCGACGCCGAGGCGGATCTGACGACGGCCCTGCGGATGGTCAGCGGCCCCCTGTGGACGGATCTGCCTGCCGGGCGGTACCGCTGGGCGACCACCGGGCCAATCGCCCGAAGCACCTGGGCGGGCGTGGTCGACGTGGCGCATCGCCTCGCCCAACTGACGTTGGACTTCGGTGACACGATGACGGCGATGGCGGCCTGCCGCACCGGGCTACGGGCTGTGCCGACCTCCGAAGTGCTCTGGCGGGACCTGCTGCGCACGGTCGCCGCGCGGGGTGATCGCCGAACTCTGCAGGCTGTGGCAACGGAGATGTACCGAACTATCGGTGTCAGCGGGGTGCGCCGCGGCGGGCGGGCCGAGGCCGAGACGGACGCACTGGTGCAGACCCTGCTGCCCGGATTCCGTCGCGGCCGGCGGTAGTGCCCGTCTCCGCTCCCGGGGCAGCCGGCAGAGGACCCGGCCTGATGGCTGGTCGCTGGTGACGCTAGCCAACCTCGGGGATCTTGGGCACCCCGGCGATCTCCGAGGCACCGGGGTCCGCGGTGAACTCGGCAGCCGCGGCAGGAGAAGAATCGGGACCGCGCAACGCCGACGCGCAAACCATGATCGCGATGAGCAGGACAAGCACGACGACCATGGCGAGTTGCAGGCCCGCCAGCTCGGCGAGCCCACCGATGAGAGCCGGCCCGCACAACCATCCGGCATACCCGACCGTGCCGACCACGGCGATGGAGCTGCCCGTCGACGATCTGAGCCGCCCCGTCGCGGAGAACACCGCGGGCAGCACGCAGGCGGTGCCGACGCCGAGCGTTCCGAATCCGACGATTCCCCCGACCGTGCCGAACGCCGAGGAACCGAGCGCAAGCATGACCGCGAATCCCACCATCGCGGTCACGGCGAGGCCGCGGACCATTCGGGTCGGGCCGAACCGTGCCATGGCGCGGTCCCCGAACAGGCGCACGACGAACATGCAGGAGGTGAAGGCCACAAAGCCGATACCCGCGATTCCGGCAGTCGCTCCGGCTACATCGGTGAGGTAGACGGCGCTCCAGTCCGCCGCCACACCTTCGCAGAGGAAACTACCGAAGGCGATGACGCACAGTGCGACGAACTGCCGGGCACGGCTGCCGGTGCCCGGGGGACCCGGGGGACCCGCTCCGTCGCGGTCTCCGCCCCAGCCGTCTCGCCCGTCCCCTGGCGCGACTTCCCGTGCAGCGCCGTCGGGCAGCATCCAGGCCGTGGCGGGTAGGGCGGCAGCGAGACCCAACCCGCCGAGCACCGCGAACTGCACGCCGATCGGGACACTCAGAGCGGCCGCCGCCGAACCGATCCCGGCCCCGGACAGGGCACCCGCCGTCCACGCCGCATGGGCGGAGGTCATGATCGGCCGCTGGTAGCAGCGCTCAATCCCCACGGCCTGGGTGTTCAGGGAGATGTCGAGGCAGCTGCTGGTCGCCCCCCACAGGGCGAGCAGGGCGAACAGAGACCAGGGTCCCTCGATGAGCGGGACCAGAAGACCGGTGGCGCAGTAGGCGGGCAGACCTGCTCGCACCATGGTGATGCTGCCGTACCGGGTGACCGCCAGACCGATCAGCCACAATGTCAGAACCGCCCCGATCGGGGCGCCGAGCAGGGTCAGACCGAGCTGCCCGTCGCCGAGTTCGAGCCCCTCCTTGATTTGCGGTATACGCGGCGCCCAGCTCGCAAGCAGCAGAGCCAGCAGGAACAGCGAGCTCATCGTCGCCGCCCGGGCACGGAACAGTGCTTGGGCGCCGAAGGGCTGGCTCCGAGTCGCGCGGCGCACGCCGCCCGGATCCATCAGGATGATCTCCAGCCGTCGATCTTCATGATGCGCACGCCGTGTGGAGAATTACCCTGCACCCCGGATCGTTACGCATCATCACTCGACGCGACGATACTCGATAAGATCGGGCAGCGCTCTAGCGACATCCAATTATGCTTCGACAAATCTAATTACGATATACAAAATCTAATTACATTGCGTAAAATCCAGTTATGATCGACGGCACCCGATGACGTCCCGGTGTCACTATGAGGACCGCTCGACCATAAGGACCTCTCGGCAGCGGGCGCTAACGTGCCCGCCCGATCGGGCACGATGGCGTTCCCGTGGCCGTCGCGTCGGATACTGGCGGGGTGCG
>NZ_CDXDOR010000126.1:3435-14928 GCF_978021225.1 Frankia sp. CeTa3Moorea
GGTCATGCTCTCGGACACACACCTCCCGGTGCGGGCGCGCGAACTGCCCGCCGAGGTGGAGGATCGCCGGCTCGGAGAGGTCGTATCCCGCCGCGGCGGACGGTCAGCGGTTGACCGTCCGCCGCACGCCCCACCGGCAACTCCTCCTGCCGGCACCGCAGCTGCCGATTCGACGATGACCCCACACCTGTCCACACAAGAAGCACAGGATGAACTACAGACAGCTACATCCCCCTCGGAGGATCGGTGCCATCCGTCGGGTGCTGTAAGCTGGCACCGCCGGCCACCACGGCGGTACATCGCGCTCGTAGCTCAACGGACAGAGCATCTGACTACGGATCAGAAGGTTGGGGGTTCGAGTCCCTCCGAGCGCACGTCAGGTTGAGACAGCTCAGAGCCCCGCAGCCACTACTCCGGCGCGGGGCTCTGAGCTTTGCGTAGGCGATGTCCCAGCCCGGGCGGAGAGGGTCAATCGCCCTCGCGACGGATCCGGAGAAGGCCGCGGTGCGCCACTGTCACGGCCCCAGCGAGATCGGCGAGGTCGTGATGCGTGACCAGGTCCTCGACGGCCGCGATCACGGCGCGTGCCGACTGGTCGTCAAGCCGGAAGACCACGATCCCGCTGTGCGATCCCGGCGGGTAGGCACGGATGTTCCCGAAGCCGCGGTCGAGGGTGAACACGATCCGGTTCTCGGCAACCGCAGCAGCGAGCACCTCCGGATCGGAGCGGCCCGACAGGTTCTCCGCAAGTACGGTATCGGCGTCGATCCCGTGCTTGGCGAGTCGCTCGGCAAGGGAGACCGGGAGACCCTCGTCCAGCTTGACCTTCACGGCGCGGTACGAAGCGGCACGAGATCCTCCCGCGCCAGACGCGCCCCGTAGGCAGCGGCCGCACGGATCCCCAACACGGTCAGCGACGGGTACTCCGCGATGATCTCACCGTCGGACATACCGTCGGCAAGGCAGTCGAGCACAACACTCACCGGCACCCGGGTCCCCCGGATACACGCCTGCCCATGACCGACTGTCGGGTCGGCCACGACGAGCGCCAGAAGATCTTCCGCCATGCCTCCCAGTATGCTCCCGGATCTCAGCGTCGAGCGCCCGTCACGTGGTCCAAGCCGTGGCACGAGTGACAGCCAAGTTGACAGCCAAGCCGCTGGACGCGGGTGGACGTCGACGGACACCGGTGGACGGAACGCTCATGGTCAGCAGACAGGGCGGACGTTGACAGACGTCGACGGAAGATCCAAATCTAACTACGGATCAGAAGGTTGGGGGTTCGAGTCCCTCCGAGCGCACGTCAGGTTGAGACAGGTCAGAGCCCCGCAGCCGCTACTCCGGCGCGGGGCTCTGGGCTTTCCGGAGCAACGGAGGCAGCGGCACTGTCGCTTACGCGATCGCGGCGATATCCCCATCATCGAAGTAGATCGCCTGGTGCAGCCGGCCACCGAGAGCAGCGGCATAGCGAGCAACCACATCCTGACCGGACAGCGAGCCCTGCTCGATCTGCGAGATCCGCCCCTTGGTCACACCCATCCGCTCCGCGACCTGCGCCTGCGTCAGCCCCCGCGCCCGACGCACCTCAGCAAGCCGATGGCCTACCGCGACCGCGAGGAGCTCTTGGCAGCCGGCAGCAACCGCGTCTTCCCCACCGGCCCGGGCGACCTGCTCGGCACGGATGTCAGACCACCGTGTGTAACCGCTCATCGCTGATCGCTCTCTTCCTCGCCGCGTTCCACCAGATAGGTCTTGTATCGCTGCTCCGCAAGCGGGATCGCCTCGGCGTACCAGGCGTTCCACTGCCCAGCCTTGTCCCCGGCGACAAGCAGGATGCTCGAACGCCACGGATCGAAGCAGAACAGGATCCGCACCGTCCCCGGCCTAAGTTCCTTCAGGTTCGGCAACGACGAACCGCTGATCGTGTCGACGAGCGGTCTCCCCAGACCTGGACCAGCCTCCGCAAGAAGATCTATTGCTTGCACGACCCGGGCGTGCGTGGCCGCGTCCAGGCCGTCGATCCAGTCGCGGACCTCGTTGACGAGATAGACGTCCCACTGCTGCCCTTCTACCACACGAGTATAGCTCTCACTAAACCCTCGGCCCACCGAATCGCACAGGAGACGCCGGCGGGACGGCTGACAGCCAAGTTGATAGCCAAGGCCGCGAACGAGGACGGACGTCGACGGAAGATCCAAATCTAACTACGGATCAGACGGATCAGACGGTTGGGGGTCCGAGTCCCTCCGAGCGCACGCACGGTTGAGACAGGCCAGAGCCCCGCGTCCCCATCCAAGGCGCGGGGCTCTGCCGCTTCAAGGTCTCTTATACTGCAATTCGTACCACAATTGGCGACGGGGGCCGCCAAGCGACTCAGGCGACACCCTCCCACTTCTCACTCTCTGTAACAGTGGGTGGAGTCTGCAGCCAGGTGAGGATGTCGTCGATGCTCCCTGCGGTCCCCCGCCGGACGTCCTCGAACACGTCGATGCTACGCGCCGTCCTACCCGCCAGCTCCGAAGCGATGATCTACATCGCCATGATTGACAACCTCGCCAAACACGTAACAGGCGTGAGGTGCCCCGGGTCTGGTGGAGACTACGCCCGCGGCTCAGTGCGAGGCCGACGCCCAAGGGCCAACGCCACCGATGCGTTCGACATCCTTGATTCTTTCTACTGCGCCGCTGCCTGCCGGTCAATTGAGCGGCTAGACCACGCCCTCCGGCTGGAGGACCTGGCCGCCCACGCCGGGATGAGTCGCCGAACCTTCACCCGCCGCTTCGCTACGTCAGCACCTACGCGACGCCATCGCAGTCCCCCGAACGCCTACCGCAGAACCTTCCGCGGCTAAGGCGCCAGGAGCGCGTCCAGTGGTGAGGCGGGCCCGGTGCGCCCGCGCCTTGGCCCGGTTGCCGCAGATGGCCATGCTGCACCAGCGACGCTGGTGGGCCTTGGTGCGGTCGTAGAACCACAGCGTGCAGGTCGGGCCGTCGCAGTTGCGGACGAGCGACCGGTTGCCATGCGCGAACAGGTCCGCGGCGGCCCGCGCCGGCAAGGCGAGGAGGACCTCGGCGGATGCCCACGTCCCGCTTTCGACGATCGCGGGGGTACCGCCGACGCGGGTGAGCCGCGCGTACCGATGGTCGGTGGCCAACAGCCCATTCAGGCGCGACAGCGTGGGTTCGTCCGGCACGGTGGAGCTGCCGCCCGCCCAGGCGCCGATGAGCGGCCGCAGCCACTCCCGGAGCTCGACCGCGGCGACGGCGATGCGGTCGAGCTCTTCGGGCCCGAACCGGGCAGGCAGCGCCTCTCGTTCGGCCGTGCCGACAAGCCCCGCGAGCTGGAGCCAGCGCAGGTAGCTCCGCCCATCGGCGATCAACTCGATCGGGCCGTCCGCCGAGAAGGCGAGGCTATTGACGAAGTCCAGCACCGGATGATCGCCCAAGCCGATCAGCACGTCCGGGTTCATCGGAGACCTCCCCTCGAGCCGATCGCCCAAATAACCACTCCACTTCCTCTTGAGAGGTTACTCCCCCGCCAAAGTAATCGTCTTAGCTATCTTTTTTAGATAGCTTTTATGGACCACCGGACCACCGGGCCACTGCGCCCCCTGCGCCCGACGGGGCCCGCCGCTGACCGGCGGAAGCCCGTCGGGAGCCCGTCGGGACGGTCGGTCAGGAGTTGGCCACCGGAAGGTAGATCCGATTGCCGGCGGCGTTGAACTCGGCGGCCTTCTCCCGCAGGCCGGCGGTGACCGCCTCGTCGCCGGCCGGGCCCGCGCCATGCCCGGCCGGGTCCAGCCCGTCCCCGCCCGCGTGTGCCCGCACCTGATGGGAAATCTTCATCGAGCAGAAGTGCGGGCCGCACATCGAACAGAAGTGCGCCGACTTCGCGGCCGGGGCCGGCAGCGTCTCGTCGTGGAACGCGCGTGCGGTGTCGGGGTCGAGCGCGAGGTGGAACTGGTCGGCCCAGCGGAATTCGAACCGGGCGTCCGACAGGGCGTCATCCCAGGCCTGCGCGCCGGGATGACCCTTGGCGAGGTCGGCGGCGTGCGCGGCGATCTTGTAGGCGATGACGCCGGCCTTGACGTCGTCCCGGTCAGGCAAGCCGAGATGCTCCTTCGGGGTGACGTAACAGAGCATCGCGGTACCGGCCCATCCAATCATCGCCGCCCCGATCGCGGAGGTGATGTGGTCGTAGCCGGGGGCGATGTCGGTGGTCAGCGGCCCGAGGGTGTAGAACGGCGCGTCGTGGCACAGTTCCCGCTGCAGCTGCACGTTCTCCTCGATCTTGTTCATGGGCACGTGCCCGGGGCCCTCGATCATCACCTGGACGTCATGCTCCCACGCCACCTGCGTCAACTCGCCCAGGGTGGCGAGCTCGGCGAGCTGTGCCTCATCGTTCGCGTCCGCGATGGACCCGGGCCGCAGGCCGTCGCCCAGGGAGAACGTGACGTCGTACGCGGCGAAGATCTCGCACAGCTCGGCGAAGTGGGTGTAAAGGAAGTTCTCCTCGTGATGGGCCAGGCACCAGGAGGCCAGAATCGAGCCGCCGCGCGAGACGATCCCGGTCCTGCGCCGCGCGGTCAGCGGCACGTAGCGCAGCAGCACCCCCGCATGGACCGTCATGTAGTCCACACCCTGCTCGCACTGCTCGATCACAGTGTCCCGGTAGACCTCCCAGGACAGCTTCTCTGGCCGGCCACCGACCTTCTCCAACGCCTGGTAGATCGGCACGGTCCCGACCGGCACCGGCGCGTTGCGGATGATCCACTCGCGGGTCAGGGCGATGTCCGACCCGGTCGAGAGGTCCATCACGGTGTCCGCGCCCCAGCGGGTCGCCCACACCATCTTCTCGACCTCTTCCTCGATTGAGGAGGTAACGGCCGAGTTGCCGAGGTTCGCATTGATCTTCACGAGAAACGCACGGCCGATCGCCATCGGCTCGGACTCGGGATGGTTCACGTTCGCCGGCAGCACGGCCCGCCCCGCGGCGATCTCCGCCCGCACCGTCTCGACGGGAAGACCCTCCCGCAGGGCGACGAACTCCATCTCCCGAGTGATCTGACCGCGGCGGGCGTAGCCCAGCTGGGTTACGGAAGGCCGTCCCGGCACCGCCCGACGGGGCACTCGCACCTGCCCGCCGAGATCCGTCCCGCCGAGACCGGGCGTCCCAGAACCGGGCGTCCCAGGACCGGGCGCCCCGGTCCCGGGAACGGTCCGCTGCTCATCCGGCGCGGTGTCGCCACGCTGGGCGATCCAGCTGTCCCGCGTCGCCGGCAGACCCCGGCGCACGTCGATGGTCACCCCCGGATCGGTGTATGGACCGGAGGTGTCGTACACCACGACGGTGTCACCCGTGGTCAGCACGATCTCCCGCATCGGCACCCGCAGATCGGGATCCGCACCGACCAGCCAGGTCTTGCAGCTGCCCGTCAGCGGACCCGTCGAGACCGCCGTCATCGCCGCGGCCGAGATGGACGAGGAGGAGGACGAGATAGACGAAGAGGAGGACGAGACAGAGGACGAGACAGAGGAGGACGAACGGTCGGTGCGCGACACCATGTAAGACTCCCTACGCCGGCATTACCCGGACAGGTTCCTGCGGTCGGCGGCCCCAGCCGCCCTCTCAGCCCCTTGGCGGAGCTCCCGCGATCAACTTCGACGCTTGTCGACAGTAAGACACCGCCGGCCCGCTCGCCACCCCTTCCGGTTCATCCGACGCATGCCCTACACCATCGGGCGACGTGAGAGCCCTGTTCCGCCGAACCCCGGTTTCTCCGCGTGGCGGGGAACGCCGGACCAGCTCAGCGGTCCGGGGCCGCCGCCGGCCCGGAACTCCCGCCCAGATAAACCGTCTCGATGAGCTCGGGACGCGCGACGAGATCCGCCGCGCTCGCCGACAGCGCGATCCGGCCCCGGTCGAGAACGTAGCCACGGTCGGCCACCTGCAACGCGAGCGAGACGAACTGCTCGACCAGCAGCACGCCGGTCGACGTCTCGAGGGTGATCGTGCGCAGCAGGGCGAGCAGCTGCGGCGCGACCCCGGGTGCCAGGCCGAACGACAGCTCGTCCACCAGCAGCAGACGCGGTCTGCGCACCAGAGCGACAGCCAACGCGAGCCGTTGCCGCTCACCCCCGGACAGTTCTCCGGCCGACCGGTCGAGCAGGCCGCGCAGCACCGGGAACCAGTCCAACACCCGCCCGATCTCGCCGGATGAGCGCCGGCCGGCCGCCAGGCGCAGGTTCTCGCGGACGGTCAACCGCCCGAGTGACCCTCGTCCCTGCGGTACGACCGCCATCCCCCGGCGGGCGAGTGTGCTCGGCGCGGCCCGGCGCGACCGGTCATCGAGGACCTTGACCCGCCCCCTCGACGGCGTCAGCAGCCCCGCCGCCGTGCGGATCAGCGTCGTCTTGCCCGCGCCGTTCGCTCCGAGCAGCGCCACGATCTCCCCGGCACCGACGGTGAGCGACACGTCCCGGAGCACCGGAACTCCGTCGTATCCGCTTGTGACCCGGTCGAGCACGAGCAGATCGCCCCCGCCTCGACCGGGGGCCGGCGCCGGGGTGGAGCCAGGCATGGACCCGGAGGCGGGCATGGGCCCGGAGGCAGAGGCCGGAGCGGGCCCGGCGCGGTCGCCGCCGTCCGGCTCACCACCGCCCAGCTCACCACCGTTCAGCTCACCACCGCCCAGCTCACCACCGCCCAGATAGGCGGCGCGGACCGCCGGATCGGCACGCACCTCGGCAGGTCGACCGCGCGCGACGACGCGGCCCCCGTCCAGGACGAGGACGTGGTCGCATACGTCGAAGACGAGCTTCACATCGTGGTCGACGAGCAGCACGGCGATGCCGTCGGCGGCGATGCGGCGCAGCCGGTCGGCGAGCGTCCGGCGGGCGGCCGGGTCGAGACCCGCGGCCGGTTCGTCCAGCAGCAGGACCTTCGGCCCGGCGACGAGGGCGCGGCCGAGAGCCACCGAGGACCGCTCGTCGTGGGAGAGCGTCGACGGCAGGCGGTCGGCGATCGTGGCGAGCCCAAGCGACCGGGCCGGATCTGGCCCGTCCGCGGGTCCGGGTGCCCGGGGCGTGACGACGGCCAGATTCTCCCCGACCTCCAGGCTGTCGAAGAGTTCCAGCGCCTGGAAGGTGCGGGCGAGCCCCAACCGCAGCCGCTCATGCGCCGGCAGTCCGACGAGCACGGCACCGTCCAGCGTGACGGTGCCCGCGCTGATCGACGCAAACCCGGTGAGGGCGTCGATCAACGTCGTCTTTCCGGCTCCGTTGGGTCCGATGAGCCCGGTGATGGTGCCGGCCGACAGGGTGAAGGAGACATCCTCGAGGATGCGCGTACGGCCCTGGTCGGCGGCGAGCATGTCGACCGCCAGCAACGCCGTCACGGGGCTCCGCCCGGGTTGACCGGATGCGGGGTCAGGCTCGGCCGGCCCTGGTCCGGCGGCTGCGGGTGTCGCACGTGATCTCCTCGACGCGTTCGCTGCCCAGGACCGGTCCGATGCGTGCCACCCGACCGATCCACGCGGCCCTGATGATCGGCGCGAGCCGTCCGATGCGGTCGGTACGCGAGCCCGGCCGGACGTAGCACCGCCAGCACCACGACGGCGATCCCGCACAGCACGGACTGGTACTTGCCGAGCCCGGCAACCTGGTCCAGCACGATGAACACGATTCCGCCCGGCACCAGCAGACCGCCCAGCAACGCTCCGCCGACGCTCGTCACCCCACCGGCGGCCGCGATCGCCAGGAAGAACAGCGAGGCCGTGACGCCGAACGAGTCGAAGGACAGACGTCCCTGACCGTAGCCGATGAGGCAACCGCCGAGACCAGCGATCGCGGCGGAGAGAGTGAAGGCGAGCACCTTCGTACGACGGACGTCGATCCCGGCTGCGGCAGCGGCCCGTTCGTTCGCGCGCACGGCCAGCATGCGCCGGCCCAGGTCCGCGGTGCGCAGCCGGGCGACCCCGTAGCAGCACGCGGCGAGCACGGCCAACGCCAGCAGCCCGTACTCCGGCCGAGGGAACCCGGCACCGGCGAGCCCGAGATCGAGGCCGAAGATCTTCGGATTCGGTACTACCGACCCGGCCAACCCGCCGGTGACCAGCGGGTTTCCGAACACCACCTCCTGGATCGCGACGCCGGCGATCAGAGTGATCAACGCCAGGTCGATTCCACGCAGCCGCCGTGACAGCACCCCCAGCAGCAGGCCCGCCACAGCGGAGGCGCCCGTGGCGAGCAGGGGTGCGATCGGGAACGGCACGCCCAGCTCACCCTGGAGTCTGGCCAACAGGAAGCCGGCGACACCGGCGAGGGTCATCTGCGCCAACGAGAGCTGTCCGACGTACCCGGTCAACACGACGAACGACAGACACACCACGGCGCCAGCGAGGCTGCGTTCGAGGCCGAGCCGGTAGGGGCCGGTCAGCACGAGGATCGCGACCACCCCGAACGGCACACCGATTGCGAGGTGGCGCAGGGGAGACTCCGGCGGTTCGACCACCGGCATCGGAGCCGGCACGGCGACGCCCGCGGCGCGACCGGGAATCAGGTCCCCGCGCCGGCTCGCCACCGCGATGACCAGAAGCATCGGAAGCAGCGCGCGCAGTCCCGGCTGGTTCAACCAGGAGACGTCCTGTTGCAGCGGGATCAGGACAGCCTGGGTCATGCCGAGGCCGAGAGCTCCGACGACGGTCAGACCGAACGAGGACAGGCCACCGAGCAGAGCGGCGGCGAGCGCGGGAACGACGAACAGCGAGTAGCTCGTCGGATTCAGCGCACTGATCGGCGCCACGAGGATCCCGGCGAGAGCGGCGAGCACGGCCGCAATGACCCAGTTGACGGCGGCGATCCACCCGGGCCGCCGACCGAGAAGCGCGGTGGTCTGCTCATCCTCGGCGACGGCGCGGGTAGCCAGGCCGAACAACGTCCAGCGCGACATCGCCCACAGACCGGCGGCGACCACGATGACCGACGCGGCGAGCAGCAGCCGGTCGCTCGCCACGGTCACGCCCAGCAGGGACAGCGGTGACTGCGGCAGCACCGGGCTGAGGAACCTGTTGTCAGATCCGAACTGGAGCACGGCGACGGCCTGCAGCGCGATCGTGAGGCCGACCGCAGCCACGACCGTCATCAGCGGCTGGGCACGCCGCAAGGGCCGAAAAATAACCAGATAGGATACCAGCGCTAGGATTGCCGCCAGTGCGAGGGATACTGACAGGGCTAGCCCGAAGGTGGGCGTGTCGGTGAGATGAATTCTTGGCGGCATCCCGACGACGGGCAGTACGAGGTCCCCGACCTCCCGTAGTTCTGCGTACTGATAGGTGACGTACATAGCGAACGCCCCATGGGCGATGTTGACCACGCCGGACGCGCGGTAGGTGAGCACGAGCCCCAGCCCGAGCGCCGCGTACACGGCCCCCGGACCAAGGCCGAGCAGCAATGCTGCTATATACGTTGTCACCGGGCCCCCGTAGACGCATCTATTACAGATAGAGAGATCCGAACTGCGATGAAGACCGGACGCATGGTCACACAACAGTCCCCGTCCGGCCGGTCGACGGTCAAGCCCCCAGAACTGGACGACAGAAGTGTAGCTTCACGAGCCGTGAGACAAGCCTCCCGCATCCTCCTCGCGTTCTCCGTAGCCTTGTCCGTTGTCGTCGTCGGGTGCACGAGTCAGCGCGGTGGCTCGTCCGGCGCAGCTGCCGGTGGCAGCGCGGCGGCGAGCCGCCTGACCGGGCCTCCGATCACTGTCGGCTTCGTAACGGTTGAGAACAGCACTGTCGGGTCATACCCGGAGACCCGGAAGGCCGCTCAGGCCGCCGTGGACTACGCCAACACCTCTCTGGGCGGGCTCGACGGTCGGCCACTCCGGCTGATCAGTTGCGCAACCGACGGCTCGCCGGAGTCTTCCCAGAACTGCGCCAACCGGCTTGTCGCCACGAAACCACTCGCGGTGGTCGGCGGAATCGATTTCGGCGCGGAGGCGGCGATGCCGATATACGAGACCGCCCACATCCCGTACGTCACCGGCTCTCCTCAGCTGAGCGGAGAACTCGGCTCACACAACGCCTTCGCGTTTTCCGGCGGTTCGCTCAGCGAGCTGCTCGGCCTCACCGACTATCTGACGAACATCCGGCATGTGCGCAGCGTGCACGCGCTGTACCTCGACCTGCCCGGCCTGCTGTCCGCCGCTATCCAGGGATCACAGAACATCCTGCGCCATAAAGGTGTGTCCGATATCAAACTGGTGCCAGAGAAATCCGACGCGGCGGACTTCGCGCCAGCCCTGACCCAGGTCGCGGCGGGCAAGCCAGACGCGATCATCGTGGTGTTCCAGGCAGCGACGTGCACCCGGATCGTCCAGGCCGCGGCGGCGCTGAACATCCGCGACGACATCTACTTCATCGGCCCCTGCACCACCCCCGCGGTGCCGCGCGCGGCCAGCGGCCGGACCGACAACCTCTACTTCGCTTCCAGCTACCTGCCGGTCGGGACGAGCGATGGTGACGCCGACACGGCAGCGTTCCGTAAGGCGATCCCGGAGGCCGATCGTTCCTCGTCGTCGCAGGGATCCTTCTCCGCCGTCCTCAACATCCGGTCGCTGCTGGCCGGTACCGCCCAGCCGACCTCGGCCGCCCTGCTCACGGCGCTTCGTGCCTCCCGCGACCACCCGAACGTCATGGCCCATCCGTTCACCTGTGACGGCAAGCAGATCGACATCTTCCCGGCGGTCTGCAACACGGCGGTGCGGCTGCTGGCGTGGAAGAACAACACGTTCACCGATGTCACCGGCAACTGGCTCGACGGGCGCCAGCTCATCAAACTGATCAACTAATCACCTGGGCCGACCCGGGCCAGGCTGGACCGATCCGGGCCGCGGCACGGCTCGCTCAGCGAGCGGCTCCGGTCGGTCCAGATCAGCGCCGCCGATTCATCGGACAACACCCACTGTCTCATCCGGACCCAATGTCTCATCCGGCGCGACGCCGCCGAACAGGGCGGCGTCGACTGCCCCCGCAGCCGGTCACCCAGACGCGACGCGCACCGGCTTCTTGACAAGCGGTTGACTAACGTTGCCAGCTAGAATCGACTAACAGCGTTAGTCGTCTAGTCGTCTAGTCGTCTAGTCGTCTAGTCGTCTAGTCGTCTAGTCGGTCGACCCGGACCACGCGCCCACGGATCCCAGGCCCCAGGCCCAGCCGGATCCACTGCCGACAGCAGCCAAGATCACCCTTGCCGGACTCCTCCCACTTCTGACAGCCGGAATCTGGGGTAGGTGGCTGGCGCCGCGGGCAGCACGCAGGCTCGGCCAACCGTCGCGACTCGCGGTGAAACTGGCCCTCTTCGTCGCCACCGCGATGCTCGGGCGAGCGCCGGTTATCCGCTCTGGGCACTACTCTTCGTGATCTTCGTGGTCGCGACGACGGTGTCCGCGCAGATCCTCACGCCGCACCAGGCCGCGCCAGCCGTCGAGGACCCC
>NZ_CDXDOR010000127.1:0-14781 GCF_978021225.1 Frankia sp. CeTa3Moorea
TCACTCGATCCCGTACATCTTCGCGGTGGCGCTGCAGGACCGGGACTGGCACCATGAGCGCTCCTACGCCCCCGGGCGGGCGGCCCGGCCGGACACCGTCGAGCTGTGGCAGAAGATCACCACGGTCGAGGACCCGGAGTGGACCCGCCGCTACCACGCGACCGACCCGGCCGAGAAGGCGTTCGGCGGCCGGGTCGTCGTCACCCTGGCCGACGGCTCGGTGGTCGCGGACGAGATCGCCGTCGCCGACGCCCATCCGCTGGGCGCCCGGCCGTTCGGGCGGGCCGAGTATGTCGCGAAGTTCCGCCGGCTGGCCGAGGGCGTCGTGCCGACCGAGGAGCAGGACCGCTTCCTGGCCGCGGCGGTGCGGCTACCGGAGCTGTCGCCGGCCGAGCTCGGCGAGCTGACCCTCGTACCCGACTGGCCGCTGCCGACCGAGTCCACCACCGGCCTGTTCTAGGGCGTGGACGGGCCCCGGCCGCGCGGATGCTCCCGTTCGCGCACCCGGGGCCGGTTGATCCCGAATCCTTGAGAAAGGACTGCGATGCTGCACGCCCAGACGACGGCGGCGGCCCGACGGGTGGCGCTACGCGAGGCCCTGGCCAACTCCCAGAGCGCGGGCGGCGGGTTGCTGCGCTTCCCCGGCGCGTTCAACCCGCTCTCGGCCCTGCTCATCCAGAAGCTCGGGTTCGACGGGGTGTACGTCTCCGGCGCGGTCCTGTCCGCGGACCTGGGCCTGCCGGACATCGGGCTGACCACCCTGACCGAGGTCGCCGGCCGGGCCGGCGCCATCGCCCGGGTGACCGACCTGCCCGCGATCGTCGACGCGGACACCGGGTTCGGCGAGCCGATGAACGTCGCCCGCACCATCCAGCTGCTGGAGGACGCCGGCCTCGCCGGCTGCCACCTCGAAGACCAGGTCAACCCGAAACGCTGCGGCCATCTCGACGGCAAGTCGGTCGTGCCCCCCGAGGAGATGACGCGGCGCATCCGGGCCGCCGTCACGGCGCGCCGCGACCCGAACTTCGTCCTCTGCGCCCGCACCGACGCCCGCGCCGTCGAGGGCCTCGACGCGGCCGCCGACCGGGCAAGGGCCTACGTCGACGCGGGCGCGGACATGGTCTTCCCCGAGGCGATGGCGAACCTGGACGAGTTCGCCGCCGTCCGCAAGGCCGTCGACGTACCGCTCCTCGCGAACATGACCGAGTTCGGCAAGAGCGAGCTGTTCACCGCCGCGCAGCTCGCCTCGGTCGGCATGAACCTCGTCATCTACCCGGTGACCCTGCTGCGGCTGGCCATGGGCGCGGTCGAGGACGGCCTGCGCCGGATCAAGGACGAGGGCACCCAGGCCGGGCTGACCGACCGGATGCAGCACCGGGCCCGGCTCTACGAACTGATCGACTACGCCGACTACAACGTCTTCGACGAGGCGATCTTCAACGTCCGGCCCTCCGACTGATCTCCAGCGCACTCTTCCTCGCCGGCCGGGCCGGCGGCCACGACCGTCGAGCCCGACTGCCGTCCCAACTGCAGTGCCCGGTCATCTATCCCGGTCGTCGCGCCCCGGCCGGCGAGGAACCCACCCGAGAGGAACCACAGCCATGGCCGCCGTTGACTCGTCGGTACGCAAGGGCCTGGCCGGCGTCGTCGTCGACACCACGTCGGTCTCGATGGTCAACCCCGAGACGAACTCGCTGACCTACCGCGGATACCCGGTCCAGCAGCTCGCCGCCGAGTGCTCGTTCGAGGAGGTCGCCTACCTGATCTGGCACGGCGAGCTGCCGACCACCGAGCAGCTGCGGGCCTTCACCGACGCCGAACGGGCCCGCCGGCAGCTCGACCGGACCCTGATGGGCCTGCTCGCCCGGCTCCCGGAGACCTGCCACCCGATGGACGTGCTCCGCACCGCCGTCAGCTACCTCGGCGCGCAGGACCCGACCGAGGACGACGGCACGGTCGAGGCGAACCAGGTCAAGGCGCTCGACCTGATGGCGAAGCTGCCCACGATCGTCGCCATCGACCAGCGGCGCCGGCGCGGCCAGGACCCGATCCTGCCCGACCCGACGCTGGGCTTCTCGGAGAACTTCTTCCACATGTGCTTCGGCGAGGTGCCCGAGGCCGAGGTCGTCCGGGCCTTCGACGTCTCGCTGATCCTCTACGCGGAGCACAGCTTCAACGCCTCGACGTTCACCGCGCGGGTGGTCGCCTCGACGCTGTCCGACCTGTACAGCGCCGTGACGGCCGGGATCGGCGCGCTGAAGGGCCCGCTGCACGGCGGCGCCAACGAGGCCGTCATGTACATGATGGACGAGATCGGCGACCCGGCAGGCGCCGAGCAGTGGATGCTCGACGCGCTGGCCAGCAAGCGCAAAGTCATGGGCTTCGGGCACCGGGTCTACAAGTCCGGCGACTCCCGGGTCCCGACGATGCGCGCCGAGCTCGAGCGGCTCGCCAAGACCAGGGGAGCCGACGGCGAGCGCCTGATGGCCGTCTACGAGTCCCTCGAGGCCGTGATGATCCGGGAGAAGAACCTCCACCCGAACCTGGACTTCCCGACCGGCCCGGCCTACCACCTGATGGGCTTTGACATCCCGATGTTCACCCCGATCTTCGTGATGTCGCGGATCACCGGCTGGACCGCGCACATCATCGAGCAGCTCGCCGCCAACGCACTCATCCGGCCTCTGTCGAGCTATGTCGGCCCGCAGGAGCGCAGCGTCCCGCTCGCCGCCCGCCGGCTCGCGGGCTAGTTTTTGGTTCGCTCCGTCTGGACGCGGCGCTCCGGTCTCTTGCTCGCTTCGCTCCCAAGGGACCTCCGCGCCTGCGCGCCAGCTCGGTTGCGTGTAGCTGGAGCGTCACCGGTTCGGGGCCGCCGCGTATCCGTCGAGCCTTTCCTACGACCTGACGGGACTGACCATGCGCAAACTTCTTGTCGCCAACCGGAGTGAGATCGCGGTGCGGGTGTTCCGGGCTGCGCATGAGCAGGGCCTGCGCACGGTCGCGGTCTACACGCCGGAGGACGTCTCCGCGCTGCACCGGACGAAGGCGGGCGAAGCGTACGAGCTGGGGATGCCTGGGCACCCGGTGCGGGGTTATCTGGATATCGACGAGCTGCTGCGGGTGGCGAAGCACGCCGAGGCGGACGCGTTGCACCCGGGGTACGGGTTTCTGTCGGAGTCGGCGGCGCTGGCGGAGGCGTGCGCCGCGGCGGGGGTCACGTTCGTGGGGCCGCCGCCGGGGGTGTTGCGGCTGACCGGGGATAAGGTCGCCACCCGGAACGCGGCGATCGCGGCCGGGCTACCGGTGCTGCGGGCGTCGGCGCCGCTGCTGGACGGGGCCGGGGCGCTGGCGGCTGCGGAGGCGATCGGTTTTCCGCTGTTCGTGAAGGCGTCGGCCGGTGGCGGCGGGCGGGGTCTGCGCCAGGTGACGCGGGCTGCGGACCTGCCGGACGCGGTGGCGTCCGCTGTGCGGGAGGCGTCGGCGGCGTTCGGCGACGGGACGGTGTTCCTGGAACAGGCGGTCCAGGGGCCGCGGCACATTGAAGTGCAGGTGCTCGCCGACGGCGAGGGCGACGTCGTGCACCTGTTCGAGCGGGACTGTTCGGTGCAGCGGCGGCACCAGAAGGTCGTGGAGATCGCGCCGGCGCCGGCGCTGGACCCGGCGGTACGCGATGGGCTGTGCGCGGCGGCGGTGAGCTTCGCCCGCCACGTCGGCTATGTGAACGCGGGCACGGTCGAGTTCCTGGTCGGCGCGGATGGCCGGTTCACGTTCATGGAGATGAACCCTCGTATCCAGGTGGAGCACACGGTGACCGAGGAGGTCACCGGGGTGGACCTGGTGGGCGCGCAGTTGCGGATCGCCGCCGGGGAGACACTGGCCGACCTGAACCTGAGCCGGGAGAGCATCTCCATCCGTGGGGTGGCGATCCAGTGCCGAGTGACGACGGAGGACCCGGCGTCGGACTTCCGGCCGGACACCGGGACGATCTCGTACTACCAGTCGCCGGGCGGGCCGGGGGTGCGCCTGGACGGGGCGACCTACGCCGGTGCCGAGGTCAGCCCGTACTTCGACTCGCTGCTGGTGAAGCTGACGTGCCGGGGCGCGACCCTGGAGAAGGCGTCCCGGCGGGCCCGCCGGGCGCTGCGGGAGTTCCGGGTCCGCGGCGTGCGGACGAACATCGAGTTCCTGGCCCGGCTCGCCCATGTCACCGTCAACGGCCACCGGCGCCCGGCCGGGGTGGCGTTCACCGACCCGCGCCGGATGCTGCCGCCGCTGGACGCCGCCGGCGCGCCGGTGGCCGGCTCCCGCCAGCTGCTCGCCGAGGCCGGCCCGGCCGGATGGGCGGCCCGGCTGCGTGCCCAGACCGCGCTGGCGGTCACGGACACGACGCTGCGCGACGCCCACCAGTCGCTGCTGGCGACCCGGCTGCGCAGCTTCGACATCCTGGCCGCCGCGCCCGCGTTCGCCCGGCTCACGCCGAACCTGCTCAGCCTCGAGTGCTGGGGCGGCGCGACCTACGACGTGGCCCTGCGGTTCCTGGCCGAGGACCCGTGGGAGCGGCTCGCCGCGCCGCGGGAAGCGGCGCCGAACCTGTGCCTGCAGATGCCGCTGCGTGGCCGCAACGCGGTCGGCTACACGCCCTACCCGGACGACGTGGTGCGCGCGTTCGTCGTCGCGGCGGCGAGCACCGGGATCGACCTGTTCCGGATCTTCGACGCCCTCAACGACATCGAGCAGATGCGCCCCGCCCTCCAGGCGGTCACGGGCGAGACGGACGCGATCGCGGAGGGCACGCTCTGCTACACGGGCGACCTCACCGACCCCGCCGAGCGGATCTACACCCTCGACTACTACCCGCGCCTCGCGGAGCGGCTCGTCGAGGCCGGCTCACACGTGCTGGCGATCAAGGACATGGCCGGGCTGCTGCGCCCGCCGGCGGCGACGCGGCTGGTCACGGCACTGCGGGAGCGCTTCGACACCCCGGTGCACCTGCACACCCACGACACGGCCGGCGGCCAGCTCGCGACCCTGCTCGCCGCCGCGAACGCAGGCGTCGACGCGGTGGACGCCGCCGCGGCCCCCATGTCCGGCGGCACGAGCCAGCCGAACATGTCCGCGCTCGTCGCCGCGACCGACCACACCGACCGCGCAACCGGCATCCCGCTCGCGGCGCTGTCCGCGCTGGAGGCCTACTGGGAGGCGGTCCGCGACCTGTACGCCCCGTTCGAGGCGGGCCTGCGGGCGCCGACCGGCGCCGTCTACCGGCACGAGATTCCGGGCGGCCAGCTGACGAACCTGCGCCAGCAGGCCATCGCGCTCGGGCTCGGCGACCGCTGGTCCGAGGTCACCGAGTGCTACGCGATCGCCAACGAGCTGCTCGGCAAGCCAATCAAGGTGACGCCGACCAGCAAGGTCGTCGGCGACCTCGCGCTGTTCATCGCCTCCGGGAACATCGACCCCGCCACGCTACGGACCGAGCCGGAGAAGTACGACCTGCCGGCCAGTGTGCTCGGCTACCTCGCCGGCGACGCCCGGCGCGCCACCCTGTCGCGGCTGCTGTTCCCCGGCCCGTGGCGCGACTACGAGAAGGCCGTCGAGCAGTACGGCGACAGCTCGGTCATTCCCACGGAGGCCTTCCTCTACGGCCTGCTGCCCGGCGAGCCGGTCAGCGTCTTCCTCGAACCCGGCGCCGAGATCATCGTCGAGCTCGAAACCATCAGCGATCCCGACCGCGCCGGTATCCGCACCCTCTACCTGCGGGTCAACGGCCAGCCCCGCCCCGTCCGGGTCCGCGACGAGTCCATCAGCTCGGCGTCCGCCACCGCCCGCCGCGCCGACCCCACCAACTCCGGCCATATCGGCGCGAGCCTCCCCGGCATCGTCACCTTCGCGGTCAAGGTCGGCGACACCATCGAGAAGGGCGCCAAGCTGGCCGTCGTCGAGGCCATGAAGATGGAAGCCGCCGTCACCAGCCCCACCGCCGGAACCATCACCGAACTCGCCCGCAGTACCGGCGACTCCGTCGAAGTCGGCGAGCTCCTGCTCGTCATCCAGCCCTGATCTGGCAGCCGGCTCGCCGTCTCGCGCCGGGTCTCCGGCGTTGGCCGGCGACCCGGCTCGACTGGTCCCGCCTCGTCGTGACAGCCGTCGCGCTCAGCCCGCCGGCTGGGGAGCTGAGCCGACGAGGTTGCGGTAGACCTCCCGGGTCGCCGAGGAGCGGTTGAGGGTGATGAAGTGCAGGCCGGGCGCACGGCCGCCGGGTCGTCGGCGACCGCCTCCAGGCGGCGGGCCAGCGCTGGCGGGAAAGCGGCGCCGGACAGCTGGGCCATCCGGGTGATCTGCGCGACGTTCGTCACCGGCATCACCCCGGGCACGATCGGCGCGTCGCAGCCCAGCCGGCCGACCCGCTCGACCAGCCGGAGGTAGGCGTCGGCGTCGAAGAAGAACTGGGTGATGGCGTAGCTGGCCCCGGCGCGGAACTTGCCGGCCAGGGCGCGGGCGTCGCTGTCGAGGTCGGCGGCGCGTGGGTGCTTGTCCGGGAACGCCGCGACGCCGACGCAGAAGTTCCCGAGCCCGCGGACGAAGGTGACCAGCTCGTCCGCGTGCTCGAAGCCGTTGGGATGGCGTACCCACTCGCCGAGCGGGTCGCCCGGCGGGTCGCCGCGCAGCGCCAGGATGTTGCGGACGCCGGTACCGGCGACCGTGCCGACGATCCGGCGCAGCTCCGCCCGGGCGTGGTTGACCGCGGTGAGATGCACGATCGGCGTCAGTGACGTCTCGGTGGCGATCCGTTCGCAGATGCGCATCGTGCCCTCGCGGGTCGACCCGCCGGCGCCGTAGGTGACGGACACGAACGATGGCCGCAGCGCCTCGATCTCGCGTAGCGCGGTCCACAGCGCCCGCTCACCGTCGGGCGTCTTCGGCGGGAAGAACTCGAACGAGTAGGAGGTCGTTCCGGTCGACAGGAACTCGCTCATCGTCGCGGGGCGGGCCGCAAGGGGGGACCTCCGCTGCCTGGGCACGGTCGTCACCTCGGCGCGCAGCTCAGTGTCTGTCATGGTCGGCACCTGTTCTCACCGTCGTGGACGGGCGGTGGACGGGCGCGGCCTTGACCGGTCGACGCTGGGCGCGGCCGTACACGGGCCGGCCAGGGGTGGCCGGCCGGCAGGCGGGCATGCTCACGCTGATCGTCCTCCAGCACCTCGTGGAAGCGTCACTCGGTGCCGTGGCCGGTCTCCTGGCTGACGGGTACAGCGTCTCCGGACCGGCCTTCCCAGGCCGACAAGCAGCCCAGTGACCTCCGCGCGGACGCGGATACGGCCGGAGACTCCCGAACACAGTGGCGAGGGCCGCGCCGGCGTCACACCGGCTTCCCGAACACCACGGCCGGTTCAGGCTACGCGCGGCCCACATCGCCGACAAGGCCGCCTCACCGGTCCCGTCACGCCGGCGTCGAATGGCCGGGAGGCCCGGGCGCGGAACCCGAGCCTCCCGAAAACCGTCGGGACCGGTCAGAAGTCCTCGTCGAAGGAGACCGAACCCTCCACGGCGACCTGGTAGGACGACACCCGGCGTTCGAAGAAGTTCGACAGCTCCTGCACGTCCTGCAGGTCGAGGAACGAGAACGGGTTGGCCGACCCGAACATGGGCGCGAACCCGAGCTGACCGAGCCGGCGGTCGGCGACGTACTCCAGGTAGGTGCGCATGTCAGCGACGGTCATCCCGGCGACCCCACCGGTCAGGAGGTCCTCGGCGAACACGGTTTCAGCGTCGACCGCCTCGGCGAGCATGTCCCGCACCGCGGCCTCGAAGTCGGCGTCGACGAGGTCGGGTTCCTCGGCGCGGACGGTGCGGATCACGTCGAGGGCGAACCCCATGTGCATGGACTCGTCGCGGAACACCCAGTTGGTGCCGGAGGCGAGCCCGTGCAGCAGGCCGCGGGAGCGCAGGAAGTAGACGTAGGCGAAGGCGCCGTAGAAGAACAGCCCTTCGATGCAGGTGGCGAAGCAGATCAGGTTGAGCAGGAAGGCCCGCCGGTCGGCGCGGGTGCGCAGCCGGTCGAGGCGGCCGAGGGAGTCGATCCAGCGGAAGCAGAACGCTGCCTTGGCGCGGATCGACGGGATGTTCTCGATGGCGGCGAACGCGCGGGCCCGCTCGTCCGGATCGGGCAGGTAGGTGTCGAGCAGGGTCAGGTAGAACTGGACGTGCACGGCCTCCTCGAACAGTTGGCGGGACAGGTAGAGCCGCGCCTCCGGGGCGTTCAGGTGCCGGTAGAGGTTGAGCACGAGGTTGTTGGCGACGATCGTGTCGCCGGTCGCGAAGAACGCGACGAGGCGGTTGACCAGATGCCGCTCGGCCGACCTGAGACGGTGCAGGTCGGCGAGGTCGGTGTGCAGGTCAACCTCCTCCACGGTCCAGGTGTTGCGGATCGCCGCCCGGTAGCGGTCGTAGAACTCCGGGTAGCGCATGGGCCGCAGGGTGAGGCTCATGCCCGGGTCGAGCAGCAGCGACCGGTGTCGCGGCCCGTCCACCGCTGAGCCGGACTGCGCGGGAACCTGCTGGGGCGGGACAGTCGTCGTCACTGGCACGCCTCGCAGGTCTCGGGGTTCTCCAGAGAGCAGGCCAGCGCCTCGGCATCGGTCGTCGGCGCGGGTTGCGCCGGTCCCGAGGGTGGGCGCGCGGTCGACCCCGAGTCGGTGGGCGCGGACGCGTGCCGGCCCGCGCCGGCCGGCACGGTGGCCTGCTGGATGCGGGTCGCGGGCCGCGACCGCAGGTAGTAGGTCGTCTTCAGCCCGCTTGACCAGGCGTAGGCGTACATCGAGGACAGCCGGCCGATGCTCGGGTCGGCCATGAACAAGTTCAGCGACTGGCTCTGGTCGACAAACGGCATCCGGGCCGCCGCCAGGTCGATCAGCGCACGCTGCGGCAGCTCCCACGCGGTGCGAAACAGCGCGCGGACCTCGGCTGGCAGGTCGTCGATCGTCTGGACGGACCCATCGGCGGCCTTGATCCGCTCCCGTACCTGCGCCGTCCACAGGCCGCGGGACTTGAGCTCGTCGACGAGATAGCCGTTGACCTGGAGGAACTCGCCGGACAGCGTCTCGCGCTTGAACACGTTGGACACCTGCGGCTCGATGCACTCGTAGCAGCCGACGATCGACGCGATCGTCGCGGTCGGCGCGATCGCGACCAGCAGGCAGTTACGCAGGCCGTGCGCGGCGACCGCCGCCCGCAGCGCCGCCCACCGCTCCACCTGCGCCGGCGTCACGTCGAAGTGGTCCGGATGCAGCACCCCGCGGGCGGCCCGGGTCTGCGCGAACGCGGGGTGCGGGCCGTGCGCGCGGGCGAGCTCAGTGGACCGCTCCAGCGCGGTGAGCGCGATCTCCTCGGCAAGTCGGGTCGACAGCTCACAGGCGGCCGGGGAGTCGAACGGCAGCCGCAGCGCAAAGAACACATCCTGAAGGCCCATCACGCCGAGGCCGACCGGCCGCCACCGGGGGTTGCTCGCCGCGGCCTCGGGTGTCGGGTAGTAGTTGATGTCGATCACCCGGTCGAGGAAGGTCACCGCCGTGCGCACGGTCGCGCGCAGCGCCGCCCAATCAACCCGCGCCGCTGGATCCCCGTCGCCGTCCGCGTCGGCGGCCGGGTCTGCGGGCAGGAGGTGGCGGGCGAGGTTGACCGAGCCGAGGTTGCACACCGCGATCTCGTCATCGCTGGAGACTTCGAGGATCTCGGTGCACAGGTTCGACAGGTGGATGACGTTGCCCAGCTCGGCGGTCTGGTTGCCGGTCCGGTTCGCGGCGTCCTTGAACGTCATCCAGCCGTTGCCGGTCTGCGCCAGCGTCCGCATCATCCGCGCGTACAGATCACGGGCGGGCAGCTGGCGGACATAGCGGCCGGCGGCCTCGGCGGCCCGGTAGGCCAGGTCGAACTCCTCACCCCACAGGTCGGGCAGCTCCGGCACCGCGTCCGGATCCATCAGCGACCACACCCCGTCGGCCTGCACCCGGCGCATGAACTCGTCCGGGATCCAGTGCGCCAGATTCAGGTTGTGGGTGCGCCGGGCGTCCTCACCGGTGTTGTCCCGCAGCTCGAGGAACTCCTCGATGTCGGGATGCCACGTCTCCAGGTACACACAGGCCGCGCCCTTGCGCCGCCCACCCTGGTTGACCGCCGCGACCGAGGCGTCGAGGGTCCGCAGGAAAGGCACGATGCCGTTCGACCGGCCGTTCGTGCCGCGGATCAGCGCGCCCCGCGAGCGCACCCGGGAGAAACCGATGCCGATGCCGCCGGCGAACTTCGACAGCCGGGCGACCTGGCCGTACCGCTCGTAGATCGACTCCAGCTCGTCGCGCGGCGAGTCGACCAGGTAGCAGCTCGACATCTGCGAGTGCGCCGTCCCGGAGTTGAACAACGTTGGCGAACTCGGCAGGTAGGCCAGCGACGCCATCAGCCGGTACAGCTCCGCCGCCTCGGCGACGTCGTGCGCCAGCCCGCAGGCGACCCGCAGCAGCCAGTGCTGCGGCGTCTCCACCACCAGCCGGGTGCGCGGATGGCGCAGCAGGTAGCGGTCGTGCACCGTCCGCATCCCGAAGAACTCGAACCCGAGGTCGCCAGCCGGGTCGACGAGCGCGTCGAGCTCGCCAGCGTGCCGGGCGACGAACTCGGCCGTGCCCGCCCCGATCAGACCCAGCTCGTGGCCCCGCGCGATGCCCGAGCTGAACGAGCCGATCCCCTGACCGGCGACCTCGTCGGCGATCAGCGCGACCAGCAGCCGGGCGGCCAGCCGGGAGTACTGCGGCTCCTCACCGATCAGATCGGCGGCGGTCTGCACCGACAACCGGTCGAGCTCCTCGGTCGTCGCGCCGTCGTAGAGCCCGCCAATCGTCCGGGTCGCGACCCGCAACGGATCCACCTGATCCAGGTCGTCCGCCCACCGCGCGACCGCGGCGACGATCCTCGTCACGTCCACGGGCTCCAACGCGCCGTCACGATGACGGACGCGCATCGTGCGGCCACCAGACCCGGACATACCGGCGGCCCGCGGGACAACGGGGGAAGGTTCGGTGACGGTCAACGGCACTCCTCGCACAGGTCGTCGGACGGCTGGCACCGACGGCGAGCAAGGAGGAGGTAGGCGCGCCGGCCCGAATGGCGACGGACCCGGGCATCGACGACCGACGGCGACGGCGCGTGGCTCGGTGGCCGAACGATCACCACCCGCCACGCCGAGGCCCTCTGGCGACCGGCGAGCTGCCCGTGCCCGGTCCAAGCCCGGCACGGCGATCCCGGCCCTCCCTCGGGGCCGTCGGACCGCCACGCGCATGTCGCGCGCGGCACGCTGGCAGGTCTTCGGACTCGCGGGCACCCACCGGCGCGTCGTGACGCCGGTGAACCTACTGACCGTCGCTTCCCAGGCGCCATAGCGCCCAGTGCTCCTGACGGCGGTCGTTCCCACTCACCGCTGCGGGGCAGCCCCGGACTCCCACCGGGTTCCCTCTTACGACGACCGGCCCAGGGCAGGGCGGCCGAACCAGTGCGCGGCACACGCTACATATAAGAATCACACGACTGCAAATAACCCACATGTTGTGTCGCGCCCGACACCTCGCCGTCCGGGGTATCTCCGAGCGGAACTTGCCGAGCGTCCTGTACCGCCACCGTGAACCAGAACCTCAGCCGCCACAGCACGGCCCGGACCTCATCGCCTTCGGGCTTGGGCAGGACCTCGCCCCGTTCGAGACCCACGGCCCACGCCGCGCCAGGACAGGCCCCATGGCTGCTCGTCCTCGGTGCTGGCGAACCGCAGGCCGCACATGTTCGAACCGGGCTCACCGGCCCACGCCACAAACGACACGAGCCGCACAAGTCGCTGGCGATCATCCATGCCACCTGACTGAGGACAGTCATGATCGCGGGCCACGGCGCCCACCCCGTGCCGGACCGGAGCCGGTAGACTGATCGCCGCGGCGGCTGCCAATATTGCCAGTCACCGAACTCGGGCTTCCCATGTCCGGCGCGTCCTCCCCTGGCCGCTCCGGGCCGAAGCCACAGCACGCGCCTATGGGCCATCGGGCTGCGGCAACCCCGGGGATCGAGCAGGGTTGTTTCACGCTGCGTCCGTTCAGCGTCTCGTCAGCCAGGGGAGCGGGGCGTGTGAACTGGAGCAGACGTGACCGCCAACCCAGCCCTCACCCGGGCACTCGTCGTCGCCCTCGGCACGACGATCTCCATCATCGTCGGCCTGGTCGCCGGCATCCTCGCCCGCGCCGACGGGGCCAGCCTGCCCAGCGCGGTCCAACGCGGCGGCGGTCTCGCCGCAGCACCCGGCGGGCGGAGACCCGCCTCAACCGACCCGCCGGTCGCGGCAGCCATGCCCGTTCAAGCCGAGGGGTCCTGCCACCGGGCGCGGTACCCGGGTAGCAGGACCCCTCGGGGCCATGCGGGGCTGCGGTTAGGCCGCGAGCTGCTGGTGATCAGGCCCCGCGGGTGGCATCGGCTGGGGTGGGTGGAGTCGTCTCGGACGGCCGAGGTCACTGTCGGCTGGGGAGCTGTCGGTCAAGGGCTTGGCGGAGTTAGGCCAGAGGCTGACCAGCTGGCCCAGGCTGAGGCGACCGGTACCGGCCCGGGTCAGGGGCAGCCAGCGGGTCAGGGTGGCGTCGAGGTGCTGGTCGGGTTCGGCGAGGTCCGCGGCCGTCGTCGCGACCGGCACCCGTACTGGGTCGTCCAGGTTGCGCAGCGCCTCCGCGAGGACCTCGCGGAGGCGGGCTTCGCGGCGCAGGGTCGTCGTCCAGATCAGGACCGGCGTGTGGCTACGGGTCGCCTTCGCGAGCCGATCGTAGGCGTCGATCTTGTAGGTGAGGCGCCGGAGCGCTTCGGTACCGAAGTCCAGCTCGAGGAACCACTCGACCTGGGCGCGGCCCTGCGCCCACCGGCCATAGGCGTCGGGCCGCACGATGTCCCCGAACGAGCGGGCGCAGCGTTCCTCCGACCACCAGGCCACCAGCCGGCCCGCGGCCTCGGGCTGGCGGGCGTGGTGAACCAGCCGGGTGGACATCCCGTTGACCGCCACCCGATGCGCCAGGTGCAACGAATGGGCGATCCCCATAGCCCGGTCATGCTGGTAGCCGATCTTCTTCGGGTCCAGACCGTCCTCGTGCGCCAGAACGGCGGCGCCGGCGACGTCGAGGACGTAGTGCATGGGCGACAGGCCACTGACCGCCAACGGCTGAAAGCGGTCGCTGTTCAGCTCGGTTGGGCGGGTGTCTTCCGGATCTTGTGTGGTGATCGTTCGTGTGATCGCCTGGCGGTGGGTGGTGATCCGCTGGCGTCGCGGGTGTGGAGTCTGGTGGCCGGCCGACGTACGAGGAGCTCGTGCGCCTGCTCGCGGACCGGGACGCCACGATCGCGGCCCAGGGCAGGCAGATCGCGGGGATGGCTGAGCAGCTCGCGGCGGCCACCGAACTGATCGAGCAGCTGGCCGGGCGGGTTGCCGAGCTGGAGTGTCAGGCGGGCAGGGACAGTTCGAACTCGTCGCGGCCCCCGTCGTCGGACGACCCGTACACGAAGGCGCCGGCGCGGACGTCGTCGGGCCGGCCGAGGGGCAAGCAGCGCGGTGCGCCCGGCCAGACCCGGATGATGGTCGACGACCCGGACGAGACGTTCACGATCGACCCGCCGTCCTGCGGGGGCTGTGGCGGCTCGCTGGCCGGGGCGCCGGTGTTCGCCACGAGGCGCCACCAGGTGTTCGACACCCCGCCGGCCCCGCCCCGGCCGCCCGTGACCGAGTACCGGGTCGTGGCGCGGACCTGCCCGTGCTGCGCGGCGACGACCCCCGGGCAGCCGCCGGTGCCACTGACCGGCCGACTCGTCTGGGGCCCGCGGCTGCTCGGGCGGGCGGCGTGGCTGGTGTGCGCGCACCACCTGCCGGTCCGCCGGGCCGGCGCGGTCCTGGCTACCCTGCTCGGCGCCGCCGTCTCCGTCGGCTGGGTCGCCTCGGTGCGGGGCCGGGCCGCCCGCCTGCTCGAGACCACGTTCCTGCCGCACGTGCGGGCGCTGATCGCCGCCGCGCCGGTCGCGCACGCCGACGAGACGACCGCCCGCGCCGCGGGTGGGCTGCGCTACGTGCACGTCGCCTGCACCGAGTACCTCACCGTGATGCACACCGGGGACCGCACCGCCGCGACGATCGACGCCGGCGGCGTCTGGCCCGCCTTCACCGGTGTCCTGATGCGCGACGGCTACGCCGGCTACACCCACCTGACCGGCGCGCTGCACGCCTGGTGCGGTGCCCACACCCTGCGTGACCTGCGCGCCATCCACGACGGCGACCCCGACGGCCGCCGACGCGATGGCCACCACCCTGCTCGACGCCCACCAGGCCGCCCGCGCCGCCCACCAGGCCGGCCAGGCGGCCCTCGACCCCGAGACCGTCGCCCGGATCCGCAACCACTACCTCGGCCTCGCCCGCGGCGAGGCCGACAACGCCGGCCGGCGCAGCCCCCTGGCCCGCGCCGCCCGCACCCTGATCGGACGGATGCGCCGCCACGAGGACATGATCCTGCGCTTCGTCGTCGACCTCGCCGTGCCGTTCACGAACAACCTGGCCGAGGAGGCCGCCAGGCCCGTCAAGGTCCAGCAGAACACCTCCGGCGGCGCCTGGCGCACCCTGACCGGCCTCGCCGACTTCGCCGTCGTCCACTCCTACCTGCCGACCGCCACCACCTGGGGCCGCAGCACCCTCGACGTCCTCGTCGACCTGTTCACCACCGGCCCCC
This sequence comes from Frankia sp. CeTa3Moorea, assembly GCF_978021225.1. NCBI lineage: Bacteria > Bacillati > Actinomycetota > Actinomycetes > Frankiales > Frankiaceae > Frankia > Frankia sp. CeTa3Moorea. The sequence goes on from NZ_CDXDOR010000127.1 coordinate 14,778, forward strand.
GGCT
>NZ_CDXDOR010000128.1:0-1013 GCF_978021225.1 Frankia sp. CeTa3Moorea
GCGGCCGGTGTTGCCGGACTGGGTGCGTGCCGATGTCGAACGCCGGTCGTTGCTGCGGGCCGAACGGCGCGCCGGGCGTGGCGTCCGGTGGGCGCGTCGTCGGGCGGCGGTGACCGCCTTCGGATGGACCGCCGTGGCCGCGGTGACGCCGGTCGCCGCCGTCGTGGACGGCTGGGGCTGGCTGGTTGTGGGCGGCGCGGCGATCATCAGGGCGGGTCTCGCCGGCTGGGAGACGGCCGTGATCCGGCGGGAGGACCGCGGGTTCGCCCTGCCGAGCGCCCCCGCTCCGCAGCCCTGGGCGTTGCGGCACTCGGCGGCCGCCGAGCCGTTGCGCCGTGGCGAGGCGGGTCTGGCGGCGCTCGTCGCGATGGCCCGGACGCTTGCTCCCGGCGCCGCCCGCGGCCCGGTGCGGGCGGCCGTGGCCGGCGCCGCCGATCTGGTGGACGGGCTGCGGGTCACCGCCATACGGGTCGTCGCGTGTGAAAGGGCGGCCCGAGCGGTGACGCATCCCGCTCGACGAGCCGAGATCCTGGCGACGAGGAAGGACCTGGTGGCCGGAATGTCGGCGTCGGTGGCCACTCTGGACGACCTGCTGGCAGCGGCCAGCGAGGTCATGGGCACGGTGGTCGCGTCTTCGCCGGACCTGGCCCGACTGACCCAGCAGATCGAGGCTCTGCGCAGTTATGCAGCTGCTCTGCGTGAACTTTCCGGTTGATCGCGGGCGCCGGTGATGATCCAGCTGGGTGGCGCCATCGGGTAGGTCGTCGAGACGTTCCGCCCAGTTCCTTCGTGTACCCATAGTGACCGGCGGCGAGTGGCTCCATGAGGGCTTACGAAGCAGAACGTCATTCTCTCGCCCGTTTTGGCGGTGTACTGACCGGTTGATGGCGCCAAGGCGGCTCGCGATAAGCTCGGATCACAGTCGGGCGATAACACGGTGCGTATCGATCGGGCGGGCACGCCGCCCACCGGGATATGCCGCTGCTGGCTCACGTGAGAGCGGATGGTAATGT
>NZ_CDXDOR010000128.1:1615-15290 GCF_978021225.1 Frankia sp. CeTa3Moorea
TAGTCCGCTGTTCTGGCAAGCAGCGGGTCCAACTGACCAAGGCACATCGCGGTTCTCGGTGCTGGCGCGCTCCGGGAAGGTAGGCGATCGTGCTGGGGGGTGGCGCGGTCTGAGCATGACAGGTGGAGCAAGCCGTGACATGCCCTGCCGGGGACACGCCCTCGGTTGATTTTGTATCCGCTGCGCCCGTGGTCGAGCTGGACCGGCCATACAGCCAGCAGCGCTGGTTGCTGATGCTCCCGCATCGTGATCGGCTCATCCACATAGCCCGTAGGCGGTTGCCGAGCAAGGCCGACGCGGAGGATTGTGTACACGAGGCATTCATCCGCGCCGCCGGATTTCGGGATCTCGACGCGAGCCGGGTCGGGCAGTTTCTGACGACGACGGTGCTACGTCTGTGTATTGATCATCATAGAGCTCGTCAGCGCGCGGAGCGGGCGGTCGTACGCGGCTATCTGCAGCCGTGGGAGCCGGCCCCGGACGACGCCGTCTGCGACCGTGCGGAAGCCCGCTGGCTGCTGGCCCGGGCCGGGGCACTGCAGGGCCGGGAGCGTGAGGTGATCATGGCTCGGGCGGCCGGGAAGAGTACCCGGGAGGCGGCCGCGGATCTGGAGATCAGTCTCAAGGCTGCCGAGGGAGCGTTCACCCGTGGACGTGCCCGTCTCATTTCCTTCTCTCGGAACTGATGCTCTCGGAACTGATGCTCCGCAGCCGCAGGCCCCGCGGGGTCGGGTGGAAACCGGCGCGCTCCAGGGCGGCACCCAGGGTGCTGCCGACGATCGTCTGCCCGTCCGCCTTCTCCACCGTGAGCCTGCCGAGCCGGCCGTCCCGCACGGCGCGGGCCAACGCCTCCACCGCCGGGGCCACCCGATGGTCGTTCTCGGTCCATGACAGCAGGGAACGGCCCCCGCGTTCCACGTAGAGGATGAGTTCCCCGTCGATGATGACGACCATCGCGCCCGCCTTGCGCCCCGGCCGGTGGCCGGCGGCGCCGTCCGCGTCATCCCCCGGTCGGGTCGGCCAGGGCAGCGCGGCACCGAACGGGTTGGCCGGATCGGCCGCGGCCAGGACGACGGCCTGCGCGGACGATGAGCTCGGTGGGCCGGCCGCCGGCTGCGCCCAGGCCGGGGCGGCCTCGGCGTCCCGCTGTGCCGCGGCGATGGAGCGCAGCCGATCGACCGCTCCCGGGACGGCGAACTGGGCCGCGCCCAGGGACTCGACGAAGTAGCCCCGGCGGGCGCGGCCGGCGTCCTCGAAGGCGCTGAGGACCCGGTAGACCCCGGCGAACCCGCCCGGGTGCCGCTCGCTGGTCACCGCGCCGCGGGTGACGATGCCGTGGCGCTCGAGCAGCGCCTCGGCCAGCGCGTGGGCGCGCCGGGTCGGGTCGGTGTCCCGCTCGGGCAGCAGCGACCAGCGGCCGGCGGCCGTCGGGGGGCCGGTCCGCCGTGGCATCGCCGGCCGTCCGTACCGTGCCGCCCGGGGACGGGGGACGGCGGCGGCACCCAGCAGGGCGCGCAGCGGGGCGAGGGTGTCGTTGGTCACCCGCCCCGCCCAGACGAGATCCCAGAGCGCGGTGGCGAGCGCCGTGTCGTCGAGCGAGCCCATCCGGTCGGACAGCGCCCGGAAGAACAGGGCCGCCCCGCCGGTGAGCGCGTCGAGAATCGCGGTGTGCAGCGGACCCGAGGCGATCTCCGGGTCGGGCGGAGGCAGCAGCAGGGGCGCGGTGTCGGCGAGGACCAGGGTCAACCAGCCGCCGTCCCCGGGCAGCCCGCCGGCGCCCGCCCAGTGCACCTCGCCGGCGGAGCACAGCTCGTCGAGCATCGCCGGTGAGTAGTCTGCGACGCGGGCCGGGAGGACGAGCTGTTCCCACGCGCTCGCCGGGATCAGCGCGCCCTGCAGCTGCTCGACGGCGCGCAGCACGCCGTCCACCCCCCGGCCACGTCCGCTGGTGACCGACTGCCAGGCCGGTAGGAAGGCACCGAGGACCCGGGGCGGCACCGCCTCGACCTCCTTGCGCAGGGCGGCCAGGCTGCGTCGTCGCAGCGCGCGCAGCACGCCCGCGTCGCACCACTGCTCACCGCCGCGGTCGGGATGCAGCTCGCCGCGGACGAGGCGGCCGCCGCGGACCAGCCCGTCCAGGACACCGGCGACCACCGCCGTGCCCAGCCCCAGCCGGGCGGCCGGTTCCTCGGTGTCGAACGGTCCGTGGGTACGGGCATAGCGGGAGATCAGGTCTCCGAGAGGGTCACGCACCGGTTCGGTGAAGGCGTCGGGAACTCCCACCGGCAGCGGTACGCCCAGGGCGTCGCGCAGCCGGCCGGCGTCCTCGATCGCGACCCACCGCTCCTCGCCGGCGATACGGACCCGCAGGGCCCGGCGGGTCCGTTCGAGCTCGGCGAGCCAGCCCAGGGTGGCACCCCGGGCGACCGCCTCCGCGGTGGTGAGGTCGCCGAGCATGCGCAGCAGGTCGGCCACCCCATCGACATCGCGGGCGTGGCGGTCCGGGGCGAGCCGCGCGAGCTCCGCGGCGACCTGCGCGAGCGCCGCGGGATCGATCAGCTCCCGCAGGTCCGCCTCGCCGAGGAGCTCGGCCAGCAGGGAGCTGTCCAGTGACAGCACCTGCGCCCGGCGTTCGGCCAGCGGCGCGTCCCCGTCGTACATGAAGGCGGCGACGTAGCCGAACAGCAGGGCGGAGGCGAACGGAGACGGGGACGGCGTCTCCACCTCCACCACCCGCAGCGTGCGGGCCGACACCTCGCGCATCAGCTCCGCGAGCGCCGGAACGTCGAACACGTCCTGCAGGCACTCCCGCATGGTCTCCAGCACGACGGGGAAGCTGGCGAACGTCGCGGCGACGGACAGCAGCTGTGCGCTGCGCTGGCGCTGCTGCCACAGCGGGGTCCGCCGCCCCGGGGTCCGGCGGGGCAGCAGCAGGGCCCGCCCGGCACACTCGCGGAACCGGCTGGCGAACAGGGCGCTGCTCCCGATCTCCGCCCGCACGATCGCGTCGATCTCGTCCGGCTCGAACAGCGCGAGATCGGCGCCGGGCGGCTCGGCGGCATCCGGGATCCGGGCGACGATGCCGTCGTCGGTGTGCATGATCTGGACGTCGACCCCGTACCGCTCGCGCAGCCGGGCGCCCAGGGCGAGCGCCCAGGGTGCGTTCACCGGAGCACCGAACGGGGAGTGCACCGCCAGGCGCCAGTCGCCGATCTCGTCCCGGAAACGCTCCACGACGATCGTCCGATCGTCACCGAGACGGCCGACGGCCGCCTTCTGCTCGTCGAGGTAGCGCAGCAGGTTGGCGGTGGCCCGATCGTCGAGGCCGGCGGCCCGGACGCGGTCGGCCGCCGCCTGCGCCGGCAACCTGGTGATCTCGCGCAGGAACGCGCCGAGCGCGCGGCCGAGTTCGGCGGGTCGGCCTGGGGCGTCGCCATGCCAGAAGGGGAGCCGACCGGGCCGTCCCGGAGCCGGCGTCACCAGGACCCGGTCGGCGGTGATCTCCTCGATGCGCCAGCTGGATGAGCCGAGGAGCACCACGTCGCCGACCCGCGACTCGTAGACCATCTCCTCGTCGAGTTCCCCGACCCGGCTGGAGCGCTCCCCGACGAGGAAGACGCCGAACATGCCCCGGTCGGGAATGGTGCCTCCGCTGGTCACGGCGAGCCGCTGGGCGCCCGGGCGGGCGGTGAGGATCCCGGTGACGCGGTCCCAGGTGATGCGGGGGCGCAGCTCGGCGAACGCGTCGGAGGGGTAGCGGCCGGCGAGCATGTCCAGGACCGCCTCGAAGGCGGAGGCCGGCAGCGTCGCGAACGTCGCGGTGCGCCGGACCAGCGCGCCGAGCTCGTCGACGTGCCAGTCCTCCATCGCCGTCATTGCCACGATCTGCTGGGCCAGCACGTCGAGGGGGTTGCGCGGGTACCGCAGCCGCTCGATCGCCCCCGAGCGCATCCGCTCGGCGACCACGGCGCATTCGAGCAGGTCGCTGCGATGCTTCGGGATGATGACGCCGCGACTGGCGGCGCCGACCTGGTGGCCCGCGCGGCCGGTGCGCTGCATCCCGGCGGCGACGCTCGGCGGGGACCCGATCTGCACGACCAGGTCGACGGCTCCCATGTCGATGCCGAGTTCCAGGCTGGAGGTCGCGACGACCGCGGGCAGCCGGCCAGCCTTGAGATCCTCCTCGATTCCGGCCCGTTGCTCCCGGCTCACGCTGCCGTGGTGGGCCCGCGCGATCTCCGGCCAGCCCGCTGTGCCGCCGCCCTGGCCCGAGGCGCCCATCAACGCCGCGGGTGACGTCCGGCCGGCTTCTCCCGGCCCGTCCCCGGCCACGGATTCGCCCGCGGCGGTGGCCGCGGCGAGCCGCTCGGCGTACAGCTCGTTCAGCCGGGCGCAGAGCCGCTCCGCGAGCCGGCGCGAGTTGGCGAAGACGATGCTGGCGGAATGGGCCAGCACGAGGTCGAGGACATGCTGCTCGACCGCCGGCCAGATCGACGCTCGGTGCGGAGCGGAGGCCGCCGAGCCGTCCGGGGACTCGTCGAGGAGCGGTCCGCCGAGCCGGGTCATGTCCTCGACCGGCACCACGACGTCGATCTGGAGGGTCTTGGCCGCGGGCGGGCGGACCACCGCCACCGGGGCCGTTCCGCCCAGGAAGCGGGCGACCTCCTCGACCGGCCGCACCGTGGCGGACAGGCCGATCCGCTGGGCCGGGGTGTCCAGCAGGGCGTCCAGACGCTCCAGGCTCAGCGCGAGGTGGGCGCCACGCTTGGTGCCCGCCACCGCGTGGACCTCGTCGACGATCACCGTCCGGACGCCGCGCAGCGACTCCCGCGCGGCACTGGTGAGGATGAGGAAGAGCGACTCCGGGGTGGTGATCAGGACGTCGGGGGGCCGGGTGCCGAAACCGCGCCGTTCGGCGGCGGGGGTGTCGCCCGACCGCAGACCCACGGTCACGTCCGGCTGGGGTAGACCGAGCCGTTGCGCGGCGGAGCGTATCCCCGCGAGCGGCGCCCGCAGGTTCCGTTCGACGTCGACGGCCAGCGCCTTGAGCGGGCTGACGTAGAGCACCCGGCAGCGCCGGGTGGGCTCGGCCGGCGGCGTCGAGCGGGCCAGCGTGTCCAGCGACCACAGGAAGGCGGCCAGCGTTTTCCCCGAACCCGTGGGTGCGACGACCAGCGCGTTGCCGCCGGTGCGAATCGCCTCCCACGCGCCCCGCTGGGCGGGGGTCGCGGCGGTGAAGGCCGCGCCGAACCAGCTCCGGGTCGGGGCGGAGAACGCCGTGAGCGGATCCGGCGGATCGGGGGAAGTGAAGCCGGGCACGTTGACCAGTCTGCGTCGAGGGACCGACAACTTTCCGCCGGTGTGGTTCAGGCCGGGCCCGCCGTGGGGCCCGGCCTCGACCCGGTCGTGGTTCCCGCGACCGTGGTTCCCCCCGACCGTGGTTCCGCCGGTGGGAACCCCAACCGGGGATCCCCGGTGGGGATCCCCGACCAGGACCCCCTTGGGTGGTCCCGTCCCGTCCGGACGGTGCACACTGGCGAAGTGCGGTTGACCGAGTTCTGGGCGAAGATGAACACACGGTTCGGTTCCGCGTACGCAGAGTCGTTTGCGCGTGATCATGTGTTGTCCGGTCTCGGTGGCGCGACGGTCGAGGTGGCCCTGGCCCGTGGTGACGACGCCAAGACCGTCTGGCGAACCGTGTGCGAGGAGTTCGATGTGCCGGCGCGGGAGCGCTGAGCCACCGTCCGGTGTGTCGTCGGGTCGTCGAACGCATGTTCGTCTAGAGTCGTCCCTGTGCGGCTACTTGTCCACAGATCATCCTCGACCCTCGAAACTGTCGGACCCACGGCCTAACGTCATCCTCGTGGCCAAGACTCGACGACCTCAGCATGGAGTAGCTCCAATGGCAGGACTCGACCGTGAGAAGGCGTTGGATAACGCCTTGGCGCAGATCGACAAGCAGTTCGGCAAGGGATCGGTCATGCGGTTGGGGGACGACGCCAGGCCGCCGATCCAGGCCATCCCCACCGGTTCGATTGCTCTGGATGTCGCGCTCGGCATCGGCGGGCTGCCGCGGGGGCGCATCATTGAGATCTACGGCCCGGAGTCGTCCGGGAAGACGACCGTCGCCCTGCACGCGGTGGCGAACGCGCAGGCGGCCGGTGGTATCGCGGCGTTCATCGACGCCGAGCACGCGCTCGACCCCGAGTACGCGGGAAAGCTCGGCGTCGACACCGACGGTCTGCTGGTCTCCCAGCCGGATACCGGCGAGCAGGCGTTGGAGATCGCGGACATGCTTGTCCGGTCCGGCGCGCTGGACATCATCGTTATCGACTCGGTGGCCGCGCTGGTCCCGAGGGCCGAGATCGAGGGTGAGATGGGGGACAGCCACGTCGGCCTCCAGGCCCGCCTGATGTCCCAGGCTCTGCGCAAGATGACCGCGGCGCTGGCGAACTCCGGCACGACCGCGATCTTCATCAACCAGTTGCGCGAGAAGATCGGGGTGATGTTCGGCTCCCCGGAGACCACGACCGGTGGTAAGGCGCTGAAGTTCTATGCGTCGGTGCGCCTCGATGTCCGTCGTATCGAAACCCTCAAGGACGGCACGGAGGCCGTGGGTAACCGGACCCGCGTCAAGGTGGTGAAGAACAAGGTGGCGCCGCCGTTCCGGACCGCCGAATTCGACATCGTCTACGGAGGCGGTATCAGCCGGGAGGGTTCCCTGATCGACATGGGGGTCGAGCACGGCATTATTCGTAAGTCCGGTGCCTGGTACACCTACGACGGCGATCAGCTCGGCCAGGGCAAGGAGAACGCCCGGTCGTTTCTGCGGGACAACCCCGATCTGGCCAACGAGATCGAAAAGAAGATCAAGGAGAAGCTCGGCATCCTGCCCAGTCTCGAATCCGATGCCGTGGCGCCCGTCCCGGTCGATCTGTAGCCGATGGCAGGAGCAGATCCGGGGAATGCCGCGGCCGGTCCGTCGTTCGCCCGGACGGCCGTCGCGGCGGACGAAGAGCCGCGGCTGAAGGATCCGATCTCGGTCGCGCGGGAGATCTGTCTGCATCAGTTGGCGACCAGAGCGAGGAGCCGAGCAGAGCTTGCGGCGACCATGCGGCGACGAGGGGTCACCGATGAGATCGCCGGTGTGGTCCTCGACCGGTTGGCCGCCGTCGGTCTGATCGATGACGAGGCCTTCGCCGCCGCCTTCGTCTCCTCCGCTCGGGCCCGTCGTGGGCTGGGTAGGCAGGCCTTGGCCACAGAGCTGCGTAAGCGGGGAGTGGATCCGGACACCGTCGAGGCCGCCGTGGCGGTGGTCGGGGCGGACGACGAGGAGGAGGGCGCCCGCGAGCTCGTCCTTCGTCGGCTGCGGTCGATGGACCGCCTGCCCGAGCAGGTCCGTACCCGAAGGCTCCTCGCCATGCTGACCCGAAAGGGCTATCCGGTCGAACTGGCGGTCCGGGTCGTGAGCGAGCAAGTCGCTCAGGGGCTCGACGGCGGAGGTCGGATGGCCTGGGTGGTCGATGGCGACGAAGACGACGGCTCGGTGTGAGTGGTGGGGAGATTGAGCCTGGGCCGTCAATGCGCCCTTATTTCTTGACCAGGGATTGTGCGAGACCTAGTCTTTCTTGAAAGGTGACAGGACTCCCGCGGCGACGCGGTCTTGATAGCTCGTCCAACTTCACACGGAGGCAGCCGCTGCGAGTGGGTGCCCGAAGACGGTATGCTCGCCGGCCGGTCGACGTTGGATAGGCCGGTTCGGGAGGCCGTCCGGGCTCCATATCGCAATGGCGCAATCCGCGTGCTGCCCCTCTACGGCTGTGATCGTGCCGAGACGAGGGTCCTTCGCCGCTCCAGCCCGCCTGTGCGGGTCCGACGGAAGCGGAGGGAGCAGCGATGGAGGGCGTCCTCGTCGTCCTGTCGTCACTCGTACTTGCCGTCCTGAGCGTTCTGATCCTCGCCGTGGCGCGGTTGGTCCGGGCGACCCGGGTTGACAAGATACCCGACCCCGCTCCGGTGGTGTCCCGAACCCCGGCCGCCCGGGACGTCGGGGACGTGACCGGTCCAGCGGACGTGACCGGTCCGGCGGACGTGACGAGTCCGGCGGACGTGACGAGTCCGGCGGACTTCGACGAGGAGCCGACGGTCCGCGTCCTGCCCACGGTCCGGGAGGGTTCCGGCGCTCCGGCCACGACGGACGCCGACTCACCCGCCGATCGAGACGGCACCGCCGCGCGGACCGGGGGTTCGGCCGTGACCGCCGATCGCTCCGACGGCGGCCTCCGCGCGGCTCATGGTGGTAGCGCGGAGGAGGCGGCGCAGATTGTGGCCCGAGCCGAACGGGAGGCGGCGGAACGGTTGGCGCGGGCTGAGCGGGATGCCGCCGAGATCCGGCGACGCGGCGAGGAGGATGTCGCCCTACTGCGCGAGCGGATGCTCGCCGAGGCGGCAGTCGAAACCTCGCGGCTCCAGGCCGCGGCGAGAGAGTCCGTCCGCGCCGAGCAGGAGGCCGCCCGGACCGAGATCGCCGCGGCGCGGGCGGCGTTCGACGGTGAGCAGCAGGCCCGGCGGACGGAACTGCAGAGCCGGGAGGCTGCGCTGGCCACTCGGGAACAGCGCGTCGAGGACCGGATGGCCAGCATCGACGATCATAGTCGTCGCCTGGCGGGCCGCGACCGCGACCTGCTCGACCGGGAGAACGACCTGGCCCGTCGGACGGTTGAGGTGGCCGACCTCGAACGTGCCCGTCATGCCGCGCTGGAGCAGGTGGCCGGGCTCACCGCCGGGCAGGCCAGGGGGGAGCTGATCGCCGTCATCGAGCAGGAGGCCCGGCGGGAGGCGGCGCTGATGGTCCGCGAGATCGAGGCCCGGGCTGAGGAGGAGGGTGAGGAACGCGCCCGCAGGATCGTGACCACCGCCATCCAACGGGTCGCGTCTGACCAGACCACCGAGTCCGTCGTGACGGTCCTGCATCTTCCCGGCGATGAGATGAAGGGCAGGATCATCGGGCGGGAGGGACGCAACATCCGGGCTTTCGAGTCCGTCACCGGGGTCAACGTGCTCATCGACGACACGCCCGAGGCGGTGCTGCTGAGCTGCTTCGATCCGGTGCGTCGCGAGGTCGGTCGCATCACGCTGGCGGCTCTGGTGTCCGACGGCCGGATCCATCCGCACCGCATCGAGGAGGAGCACGCCCGCGCCCAGCTCGAGGTGGCCGAGCGGTGCGTGCGGGCGGGCGAGGACGCCCTGCTCGAGACCGGCATTTCCGAGATGCACCCCGAGCTGGTCAATCTGCTGGGCCAGTTGCGTTACCGAACCAGCTACGGCCAGAACGTGCTCGCGCACCTGATCGAAAGCGCCCACCTCGCCGGAATCATGGCCGCCGAGCTGCGCATGCCGCTTCCACTTGCGAAACGAGCGGCTCTGCTGCACGACCTCGGCAAGGCTCTTACCCACGAGATCGAGGGCTCTCATGCGTTGATCGGGGCGGATGTGGCCCGTCGCTACGGTGAGGACGAGGAGGTCGTGCACGCGATCGAGGCCCATCACAACGAGGTCGCACCCCGCTCGATCTGCGCGGTGCTGACCCAGGCCGCTGACCAGATCTCCGGTGGCCGGCCTGGCGCCCGCCGCGACAGCCTGGAGTCGTATGTGAAACGGCTCGAGCGCATCGAGCAGATCGCCGGTGACCGTCCGGGTGTCGACAAGGTGTTCGCCATGCAGGCCGGCCGGGAGGTGCGTGTCATGGTCGTGCCCGAGGAGGTCGACGATCTCGCCGCCCATCTGCTCGCCCGGGACGTCGCCAGGCAGATCGAGGAGGAGCTCACCTATCCGGGTCAGATCCGGGTGACCGTCGTGCGCGAGACCCGTGCGGTGGGCACCGCCCGCTGAGCCGGGATGCGGCCGCCGAGGCGGCGGTCCTGGCGGCGGTCCAGCCATCGGGCCAACAGCGACAGCAGCCCGTTGGTGACGATGTACATCACCGCCATGACGGTGTAGATGGGCAGGGCGTACCTGCTGCCCAGGTACTCGACCGCACTGCGTCCTGATCGCAGCAGCTCGCTGTAGGCGATGACGTAGCCCAGTGAGGTGTCCTTGAGCAACGTCACCAGCTGGCTCACCAGCGTCGGGCTCATCCGCCGGACCGCCTGGGGAAACTGGATGAGGCGGAAGATCTGGACCGGCCGCAGCCCGACCGCCGCCGCGGCCTCCGTCTGCCCCCGGTCGACCGACTGGATCCCGGCGCGGAAGATCTCGCTGAGCACCGCCCCGTTGTAGGCGGTCAGCCCGATGACCAGGGCCCAGAACGCCGAGAGCCGCCAGCCGAGCGCCGGCAGACCGAGGTAGGCGAACAGGATGAGCATCAGGACAGGCAGGCTGCGGAACAGCTCCACCAGCAGCGTGGCCGGGATGCGCACCGCCCGGCGCTGGGACAGCCGGGCCAGGGCGAGCAGGGTCCCCACCGCCGAGGCGAACAGCATCGCGGTCAGCGCGGCGCGCAGCGTGTCGAGCAGCCCGTTCCACAGCAGGGTGCGCAGCGCCGGTTGATCGACGAAGACACTCCAGCGCTTGCCGTCGAGCTGGCCGGAGTCGGCGAGGCGGAGCACCGCCAGCGTGACCAGCCCGACGAGGACAGCGGCGGCCACCACACTCGCGATCAGGATGCGACGCCGACCACGCGGACCCGGTGGATCGGCCAGGATGATCTCGGTGCTCATCGCGCCCTCGCCACCCGTCGTTCGGCCAGGGACAGCCCGGCTGCCAGCACCGCGGTGAGGATCAGGTATGCCACCACACCGCCGAGCAGCACGACGATCACCGCATCCGGATTGACGGTCGTGAGCCGTTGGACCATGCCGGTCAGCTCCTCGACGCCGAACGCCGCGGCGATCGAGGTGTTGCGGATCAGCGCGCTCACCACGCTGCCCAGCGGTTGCAGCACGTTGCGGAATGCCTGCGGAAGGATGATCATTCGCAGTGTCTGGGAGAAGGTCAGGCCCAACGCACGAGCCGCTTCGGCCTGACCGAGGTCGACCCCATTGATCCCGGAACGCACCGCCTCGCAGACCAGCGCGGCGTGATAAATCGAGAGCGCGACCACCGCGAACGTGAAATATGAGAAGACGATGTCCAGCTGCGGCAGGACGAACACCACGAAGAAGAACACGACGGTCAGCGGGGTGTTGCGGACCGTCTGCACGTAGGCGGTGCCGGTCCAGCGCAGCGGGGGCACGGGGGAGACCCGCATCGCTGCGAGGACGGTACCGAGGATCAGCGCCGCGACGGACGCGAACAGGCTTAGCCCGACCGTCCGGCGGAAGCCCTCGGCGAAGATGTCGAGGTTATCGATGACGGCGTCGATCGCTGTCCTCCCTCAGGCGGTGGCGGGTGGACGACCGGTCGGCCCGGGTGAGGCCGACCGGTCGTGCCCCGAGCGATGATTGGCGGATCAGGACGTGTACCGGTCGGCAGCCGGGGGAGTGGGCACGGTCGGCTCCACCTTGCCGAGGGTCGAGGTGTACGCCTTCTCCCAGCGCCCGTCCTTGTAAGCGGCCTCGAGCGTGTCGTTGATGAAGTTCCGGAACGCGTCGTCACCCTTCTTGAGGCCGATGCCGTAGGGCTCCTTCGTGAAGGTGTCACCCACCACCTTGAAGGCGTCGGGGTCCTTGTCGACGAGACCCAGCAGGATGCCCTTGTCCGTGGTGACCGCGTCGACCTGACCGTTCTTCAACGCGTCGGCGCACTTGCTGTACACATCGAACAGCACGAGCTGGGCGGTGGGCGCCACCCGGCGGATGTTCTCGGCCGGCGTGGATCCGCTGACCGAGCACACCTTCTTGCCGGCAAGGGTGTCCTTGCCGGTGATGTCGGTGTTGTTCTTCGCGACCATGATGGACTGGCCGGAGACGTAGTACGGCCCCGCGAAGTCGACGACCTTCTTCCGTTTGTCGTTGATTGTGTAGGTGGCCACCACGAGGTCGACCCGGCCCTGCTGGATGAAGGGTTCACGGTTGGCCGACACGGTCTCCACGTAGGAGACCTTGTCGCGTGGGATGCCCAGGGCATCCGTGACGATCTTCGAGATCTCGACGTCGAAGCCCTCGGGCTGGCCGCTGAGGTTCTTCAGCCCGAACAGGTTCTGGTCGAACTTCGTCCCGATGATGATCTTTCCAGCGTCGTGCAGCCGGGCCATGGTGGTGCCGGCGGTGAAGGTCACCGAGGCGGTGGGTGCCGAGGCGTCGTCGCCGCCGCTCCCACAGGCACTCAGCCCGAGGGCGGCGAGCAGCGTCACGCCGGCGAGGAGCGCGCCGCCGCGCCTGTGGCGGCTGCGTCCGCGTGACAACCCGCCTGAGCTCCCGTTGAGATGCCCGGCGGCGGGGCGCCGCGTCCGGCTGAACGATGTACGCATGACTGATCCTCTCGCAGTGGTCCGGACCGCGGGTCCGGAGCAGGTGATCTGGCGTCGGGTGGTGTGTGTCCCCCTGAGGAACTGCGTCCCTCCGGTGGTACGTGCCTCTGGTGTGCCTCCGGGTGCCGGCGGCGCGGCGGGCGGCGGGTGCGACCGGGTCGGGCCCGGTTGGGCCGGGTTGGGCCCGGTTGGGCCGGGTCGGTGGAGGTCAGTGCTGCAGGACCCGGGCCAGGAAGTCCCGGGCGCGTTCGGTCCGCGGCGCGGCGAAGAAACTCTCGGGCGGGGCGATCTCGAGGATGCGGCCGTCCGCCATGAAGGCCACCCGGTCCGCGGCGGAACGCGCGAATCCCATTTCGTGGGTGACGACGATCATGGTCATGCCGCTGGTGGCCAGTGACCTCATCACGTCCAGCACCTCGGAGATCATCTCTGGGTCGAGCGCCGAGGTCGGTTCGTCGAAGAGCATGAGCACGGGATCCATCGCCAGCGCCCTGGCGATGGCGGCGCGCTGCTGCTGGCCGCCGGAGAGCTGGCGGGGCAACCGGTCCGCCTTGTCGGCGATCCCCACGCGTTCCAGTAGTTCCTGGGCCCGGGCGCGGGCCTGTAGGCGGTTGTGCCCCAGGACCTTGACCGGCCCCAGGGTGACGTTCTCGAGCACCGTCTTGTGCGCGAAGAGGTTGAACGATTGGAATACCATTCCGACCCGTGACCGCATCCGGGCGAGCTCATGGCTCTCCGTGGGCAGGGGACGGCCCTCGAAGAGGATCCGGCCCTCGTCGATCGTTTCCAATCGGTTGATGCAGCGGCACAGGGTCGACTTCCCCGACCCCGAGGGCCCGATGATGATGACGACCTCGCCCGCCTCGACGGACAGGTCGACGTCGGCCAGGACCCGGTTGTCGCCGAACGACTTCCCGACGCCTTCCAGGGTCACCAAAGGCATGTCGACCTCCCGGCACAATGACGGTGTGGTGTTGGGCCGAGCGTCCCGGCGGCCTCATGATGGAACGGCCAGGCGCGCGGATCGGTCGTGGGGCCGACAGCTGGGGCGGTCGTCTCGCGCGGATTTCGGCGCACTGGCGGGAACATTCGAGAATAGTATCCCTGCAGCTATGCAAATATATCGAGCGGGGTGTTGCCCGATATCTCGGGCGGCCTCCAGGCCAGGATGGGTCGCCCCAGCTCCCGACGGGGAGGGCCCCGGTCCCGCCGGCGAGGCGGTCCGCGACGCGATCCCGTCCCCGCCGGACCCAACCCAGCCCAACC
>NZ_CDXDOR010000129.1:0-14612 GCF_978021225.1 Frankia sp. CeTa3Moorea
GGGCCGGGTGGAGCGGGCCGGGTCAGTTCTCCTCGGGCCCGAAGGGATCATCGAGAAAATCGAGGAACGAGCTGTCCAGGCGACCGGGACCAAGATCGCCTTGATCAACGACGTCCCGGCGATCCGGGCTTTCCCGCAGCGACCGGGCGGTATCGTCCCGCAGGCCAATCATGAAGTCCTCGGCGAGGCGCACCTGTTCCTGCAGGGATGCGAGCTTCTCCTCGGCCAGGGTAACCCAGGTTCTCAGCCGTTCCCGCAGTTCCCTGCGATGATCTGGGGCAAGATCGGGCTGGCCGATCCGCTCACGCAATGTGATGAGAGACCGCATCTCCTCGAGCGTGAACCCCAGCGGTTTCATCTTCTTGATGAGGAAAAAACGGTCGAGTGCGTCGTCGTCGTACAGCGGGAAACCACCCGATGTGTGGCCTACCGGCGCGAGCAGGCCGGCATCCTCGTAGAAGCGGGCGGTACGCAGGGACAAGGTCACCAGGGTGGCAACGTCACCGATCCGGTAGCGGCCGTCACAGGCATCGGCGGAAGACCCGGCGCTGCTGGTTATGGACAATTCAACCCTTATCACGTGAGCATGACGACTGGTATTCGAGCGTCAAGCGTCTCTAGTATCGGCCACCCACAGCTACACAGGACCGGTAAAGATCTGGTAATCCATGGCCGACGCCGACCGTGACGTCGGTCACCAACCGACTCCGGTTGCTCCACAGGAGCCCAAGCGCCGGCCGCCACCCCGGATCCCGGTCACCCCGGCGAACCGGGGGGCTCCCACAAAATAGATAGCTTTGCAAAACGGATGGCCTTGGCGCAGCGAAGGACCCGGGCGGGCGAGACAACCTGAACGAACCGGGCATCCGGGTAACATCGGATATCTTGCCGGGATCGGACGATCCCGACGGCTCCGACCTCGGGACACGGGCCCCCATCATGGCGGTTCCGGCACCCATCTCGGACGAGGTGACCATGGATTCACGAGTCCGTCATACCGTCCGGTCCGCATCACCGTGCAGGCCGATGACGAAGTCCTCCGCGACTCCCGCCTGCTGCCGCAGGGTGGCCAGCTTCTCCTCAGCCAGCACGACCCAGGTATGCAGCCGCTCACGCAGTTCGGTCCGCCGACTCTCGGAGATCGTCGAATCCGACAGCTCGTCCCGCACCGACAACAGCGACCGCATCTCCTCCAAGGTGAACCCCAGCGACTTCATCTTCTTGATGACGAGCAGTCGATCGACGGCCTCGTCGTCGTACAGGCGGAAGCCACCCGGCGTACGTCCAGCGGGAGTAAGCAGTCCGGCTTCCTCGTAGTACCGGACCGCGCGCAGCGAAAGCCCGACCCGCTCGGCAACCCCACCTATCTGACGGGTGTTTCCGCGGGCCGCGCGGAACGCGGAACGATCACGACGCGTCGTGGACACCGTAACCCTTACGTTCGTGCCTCGAAGACTCGGGCTAAAATAGTTGGAACTTGACTCTACGGCCTGTCTTCCGGGGACTTGAACGGAGTCTGCAACGAGGCCCCGAACACCACACCGCCACCCCGCGGACACACTGGAAGAACAATATCCGCCCACGGTAACATCCACGGCAACAGTCACTCCGGCGACGTGGACCCCTGGCGAGGCCGCGGGCAGGGTGGGGCCCGGCCCGGGTCGCCCACGTCACCCCACGTCACGGGGGCCGATCGGTCGACGCCGGGATCGTGAACCGGCAGGCTCAGTGCGGACCCCGTCGCTTCGCGCCAGGGGCGGTGGGACATCGGCGGACAAGCCCCGATCGCGGGCCGGCAGAACGAGGAGACGGCTGTGCTGACCAGGATCGACCACGTCGGGATCGCGGTGGCTTCCCTCACCGAGGCCATCCCCCGCTATGAGGAGGCATTCGGTCTTAAGGTCGTGCACCAGGAGGAGAACGAGCGCCAGGGGGTGCGCGAGGCGATGCTGCTGGTCCACAGCGGCAAGACCGGGAACTCCTACGTCCAACTGCTAGAACCGCTGCGCGAGGACAGCCCAATCGGGAAGTTCCTGGCCAAGCGGGGGCCGGGCATCCACCACATCGCCTACGGCGTCGCCGACATCGACAGCGCCCTCGCGGCCCTGACCACGACCGGATTCGATCTGGTCAACAAGACTCCGGTGCACGGCACCGCCGGCAGCCGGATCGCGTTCATCCATCCCAAGGGCCTCGGAGGCGTGCTCACCGAACTCGTCGAGGCCGCCGAGGGGCACTGAGCCGGGCCGGACGGCCCCGCGTTGCCGCCATCCCCTGTCCGGCCCCTGTTCGGGCGGGGCAGCGAAGGCGCGGGGCGACGAATCCCCGGCGGCGCACCCGGCGACTCCCCGGCGGCTGCCCCGGCCCATGGCGGATCATGGACCGGGGATCATCGGTCGCGGATCAGCGGTCGCGGATCAGCGGCGGCTTCTCGCGGCGGACACGTTCGCGGTCGGGACCGGATCGAGCGGGACCACCGATGAACCGTTCCACTGGTAACGCACGGTCGCACCACCCGCCGTCGGGCAGCACATCGGATCGCTTGGCCGGTAGAGGTCGTACTGCAGGGCGACGACCCGGTCGGTGGACCAGATCCAGCGGATCGTGGCGCTCGGCTGCGGCAAGTCGTAGCCGACGAACCGGCCACGGTGGAAGAAGAACGCCCGCTGCGGATGCCCGTCCCCGGATGTCGACAGCAGTCCGACGATCACGCTGAGATCGTTGCTCCGGTCATAACCACCGAGGACGATCGGCGTGTACCCCGCCGATCGAACCAACGCCGCGGCGTTGGCGATGCTCAGCGCCGGGGTGCCGGATGTGGACGAGACAGCGGAGGCTGTCCCGGCGATCCCGCCCATCAGGGTAAGCGTACCGATCATCACTGAAACGGCAAGTCCGCGACGTAGCGCCATGAGACCTCCCAGGTTCCGTGCTGACCCGACCCAACCTAGATGCCCTCTTCGGTGGGCGCCGACCAGCTAGGGGGTATGGCCGGTATGTCGCCCGATTCGGACCGGTCCGCCCCCCGGCCGGCGGATCCGGCAGGCTCCACACCGGAACGGGCGGGAAGCCGTGCCGTCGGGGGCCACTGTCGGGGGGCACTACTGTTGGTGGGTGGCGTATCCGCCGGAACCCTGGGAGCTGCGCGGTACGATGGTCATCTCCGTCTGGTTCGTGCCCCGCGCGGCGCTGGCCGGCGCCCCTCCCCGGGCGGTGACCGTTCTCGGCCGGGTCCCGGTGGCCACCGCCTGGGTTCGCTACGATCCGCGTGGCGTCCTCGCCTACCGTGAGGTCATGGCCGCCTTGCTGGTATGGCACAGGCGGCACCTGCACGTGACGGTCCCGCATATCTGGGTGGACAGCCCGGCGTCCCAGGTCGGCGGTCGCGCCCTGTGGGGGATTCCCAAGGAACTGGCCGTCTTCACCGAACGACCGGGCACGTCCACACGACCGGAAACGGCCCGGGACGCCGGCGGCACCCACCTGCACGCCCGGGACGCCACCGGGACAGACGCCACCAGGACAGACGCCACCAGGACAATCGTCGCCGCGGCGGTAAGCCGGGGACAGCGGCTGCCGGGCAGGTGGCCGGTCCGCTTCCGCGTGGTGCAGGATCTCGACGGTCAGCCCCGGGTGAGCCCGGTGCGGCTGGCCGGGCGGCTCGCCCTGCACCGGTCACGATGGGACCCGGCGGCGGAGGGTCCGCTGGGTTTCCTCACCGGGCTCCGGCCTCGGCTCACCGTCCGCCTGGACGACTTCCGGATGATTTTCGGAGCCGGAGCCGGAGCCGGAGCCGGAGCCGGCCGGGACGGAATCCCTCGTCCGGCCCGGCGTGCCCGCCGAGGGGCCTGTCGAGAGGCCCAGCCGCCCCGCCGACCGGCCTGACCCGCCCGGCCACCCGGCCGGCCCAGCCGCCGCCGTGCCGGAGCCGCGCCGCCACCGCTGTGACGGCGAGCGCACCCGGCGCCCGGCGGAAGGTGGTCAGGGTCGCTCCCGGCATGTGCATCCGCAGGGTGGCGACCGAGCGGGGGCGGACGAACTCGCGCAGCCCCTCCGCGCCGTGCACCCGGCCGAACCCGCTCTCGCCGCTGCCCCCGAAGGGCAGGGCGGGCATCCCGGCAAACGCCAGCACCGCGTTGACGGACACCATCCCGGCGTCGAGCCGGCTGGCGATCTCGTCTCCCCGGGACCGGGAGAAGACCGTCGCACCGAGCGCGTACGGGGTGCCGTTGGCCAGCGTGACGGCCTCGTCGACGTCGACGACGGTCCGGACGGTGGCGACCGGCCCGAACGTCTCCTCCTGCACGGCGGGGCTGCCCTCCGGCACGTCGACCAGCACGACCGGTTCGATGAAGGTGTCCCCCACCGACTCCGTCCCGCCGATCAGGGCGGTCGCGCCGCGGGCCAGCGCGTCGGCCACGTGGCGGCGCACGATCGCCGCCTGGCCGGGCATCGTCATCGGACCGTAGGATGCGTCCCGGTCGGCGCCGGGACGAACCCCGTCGAGCTCGCGGCGCAGTGCGGCGAGGAAGGGCGCGGCGACCGCCTCGGTCACGTAGATCCGCTCGACCCCGGCACAGGTCTGCCCGCCATTGGACATCGCTCCCCAGACCGCTGCCCGCGCGGCGGCGGCCACGTCAGCGTCGTCGGCGACGATCAGCGGGTCCTTGCCGCCGCATTCGATCACCACCGGGACGAGGGACGACGCGCAGGCCGCCATGACCAGGCGGCCGGTCGCGGGCGAGCCGGTAAAGGCGATCTTGTCGACCCCGGCGGTACACAGGGCGGCACCGGTCGGACCGAAGCCGGTGACCATGGTCAGGACCCCGGCCGGCGCGTCCGGATTCGCCGCGGCGAACGCCGCGACCAGGTACGCGCCCACCGCCGGGGTGTACTCGCTGGGCTTGAAGACCACCGTGTTACCGGCTGCCAGGGCATACACGATCGAACCGCTCGGGGTGAACAGCGGGTAGTTCCACGGCCCGATCACCCCGACGACCCCGAACGGGCGGTACTCGATCCGTCCGGTGTGGTTCGCCAGGAACGGGCCGGGCGACACCCGACGGGTCCGCAGCACGCGGGCGGCGTTGCGGGCCGCCCAGCGGATGTGTTCCAGCGTCAGCAGCAGCTCGATGCGGGCATCGGCGGCGGTCTTGCCGTTCTCGGCGTGCAGGAGGTCGATCAGCTCGGTCTCGTGGCGGACGAGGTGCGCCGCCCAGCGCAGCAGATAGTCGCGCCGCCGTGCCGCCGTGAGCCCCGCCCACCAGCCCGCCGCCGACCGGGCGGCCGCCACGGCCGCCCGCACCTGGGTCGGCTCCATCACCGGGAAGCTCGCGACCACCGCGCCGGTGGCCGGATCCGTCGACAGGAGCGTCCCGATGCCGGCCTCCGGGCCGACCGCGCCAGTCACCCCGGTCTCCCGATTCGCCACGGTCTCCGGATTTGTCGGGTTCGTCGGGTTCTCCGAGGTCGTCGGGTTCTCCGAGGTCGTCTCCTCGTCCGGGGTCGTCACGGTCGGCCGCATGGGGAGCTCCTCGCCGCTGGTGGCGGAACGTCCTTCCCTTACCCGGCGAGGATATGACCGCCACCCGCAGAGAAACGAGTCCCGTCATCCTCAGATCATCCTCAGAGGAACGAGTCGCGGTACGCGGCGAACCACTCCCGTTGCCGGCGCTGATCGGCCGTCTCCTCCGCGGCGACATGGTCGAGCATCGAGGAGGGGTCCGGCGGGTCGAGGGCGAGGGTGTCCCGGCGCAGATCGGCCGCGGCGGCGTCGGCCCGCCGGCGGACCTCGTCAAACCAGCCGGCCTCAACATCGGCGGCGAGCAGCCGACGGAGGCGCTCGATGGGATCCCGGGCCTGCCAGGCGATGATCTCCTCCGGCGGCTGGTAGCGGGTCGCGTCGTCGGAGGTGGTATGCGGGGCCATCCGGTAGGTGTTGGCCTCGATGAGCACCGGGCCGCGACCGCTGCGCGCATGGTCGAGCGCCCAGGTGGTCACCGCATGCACCGCGAGCACGTCGTTACCGTCGACGCGCAGGCCGGGGAAGCCGAACCCGTCGGCCCGGCGGGCCAACCACACCGGGGACTGCCGCCGGCTCGGCGTGGAAATCGCCCACTGATTATTCTGGCAGAAGAAGACGACGGGCGCACCGAAACTCGCCGCCCACACGAATGCCTCGTTGGCATCACCCTGGCTCATCGCACCGTCACCGAGATACACCATCACCGCCAGGTCGGTATCGGTGTCGCCGGTGTCGGTGCCGGTGCCGCCAGTGCCGCCGGTGCCGGTGCCGGCGGCGCCGTCAAGGAGCACCCCCATCCCGAAACCGACGGCGTGCAGCGTCTGGGCCGCCAGAACAATCGTGTAATTAGCCATATTGTGACGGTGCGTATCCCAGCCATCGTGACTCACTCCCCGCAGCAGCCGAATCACCTCGACCGCCGGGACACCGCGGTGCCAGGCGACCGCGTGTTCCCGGTAACTGGGGAAGAGGTAATCCCGGGGACGCGCGGCCGCGGCGGATCCGACTTGCGCGGCCTCCTGCCCCCGCAGCGGAATCCACAGGACCAGCTCACCCTGACGTTGCAGGGCCGTGGCCTCCTCGTCCAGCCGGCGGGCCAGGAGCATGGAGGTGTAGAACTCCATGCGCAGCTCGTGGTCGGCGAGCACCGAGAACCGAGAATCGGTGACCAGCGAACCATCGGGGGCGAGCAGTCGGATGCCGCCATCGTCGAGTTCACCCGCCGCGGGCGAGGTGTTCTCCCCGAACGCACCGGGAAAATGATGCGGAGCGGGACCGCCCACCGAATCCGGTTCGAGCCGCGGCATCGGCCCGCCGGTAATCAGTTCCGGATCCCGTACGACATTCATACCGAGCACCCTTCCCCCACCCGAAGATCACAGGACGTCCTACCATCGGAAACCATCGAAAAAGAGCGGTGTACCCGTGCGACACTACGCGGTGCGGACGGGGTGAAAACACGGGCGAGGTAACGACGAGATTCCGGCCACAGGATTCCGAGGCCGCAGGACGATGCCGGGAAGATGACGATGCCGGGAGGATACTGACTATCGTGAAGCACGTGGGCGTCGTCCGGTCTCTGCTGCTGTTCATGGTGGCCGCGGTCACGGAGATCGGTGGTGCCTGGCTCGTGTGGCAGGGCGTGCGCGAGCACCGCGGGCCGGTCTGGGTGGGGCTCGGGATCGGGTTCCTGGCCGCCTACGGCTTCGTCGCGACCCTCCAGCCGGACGCGCACTTCGGCCGGGTCCTCGCCGCCTACGGCGGGGTCTTCGTCGCCGGTTCCCTGCTCTGGGGCGTGACCGTCGACGGCTTCCGACCCGACCGCTACGACCTCACCGGAGCCGCGATCTGCCTGCTCGGCGTCGCCGTCATCATGTACGCCCGGCGCGTGTGACGGCTGACGGCTGACGGCGCACAATATGGCTCATGGCGCGCACCGCGGAACGTGTACGGGTCGTGCTGGAGCGTTCCGGTGGGCTTCTCGGGCGCAGCGTGCGCCGCGGTCTGGACACGGCCGATCTCAGTAAGCAGGAGGCCGAGAACCTGCGCCGCCTGGCCCGCGAGGCGGTGCATCACGGCGATCTCGCGGCCACAACGGACGCCGCGGATGCCGGTCAGGTAGATTCCACCGAGGCCCGGGGTTCCACCGCGCCCCGGGGTTCCACCACGCCCCGGGGTTCCACCGAGGCCCGGGAGCGGCACGACATCGGCGCGGACCGGTTCGTCTACACCCTGGAGATCGACCGGCCCGGGGAGCACGCGGTGCGGACGTTCTCCGAGCCGGTGCCCGACGAGGTCCGGCCGCTGCTGGCGCTGCTGCGCACCGCGCCACTGCTGCCCGCGAGCCGTCCCTAGCGGTGTCGCTGACAGCGAGGTTGACCACCTCGCGCACCGCGGACCCAGTCGTCGACGACTGGGTCCGCTTCGCCAGCCTGGACCGGCTACGCCTGCCCGTCCTCGACCCAGTACCGGCCGAAGGACTGCACCTCACCCTCCAGCGTCTCGCCTTCACCGACCAGATCAGCCACGCCGAGGTCGACAAAAGCATCGAGGAGACACGGCGGCGCTTCGCAGGCGTCCAGGGGAGCTGGATACGCTTTCGCCCCCGAAAACCGTGTCCAGCTCCCCCCAAACTCGTTCGCCCAGGCGAACGACGCGCCTGGCGCGGCACGCTGAACCATCGCCCAGGCCGCCTCCCGCGGCCTTCGTCGCCGCGTAGACGGCGTTCCCCGGCCAGGCGTGCTGCCCCCACCGAGGCGATGGCATTGATGATCATCCCGCCGGCAGTCGCCAGCCTTACCGGCCCTACCAGCCCTACCAGCCCGGCCACACAACCGCTCCCACTACTGGCTCCCACTGCTGGGTAGATGCGTCACGCAGCGTCGTGGAAGACCAGGCCGAGGGCGTGACGCCGGCCCGAGCGGACGGTGCTCGCCCCGTGGCGCACCGCCGAGGCGGACCAGCCGCGGGCGGAGCGCACCGGCCGGTCCCGGGTCGTGAAGACCAGCGCGTGCCCCTGCGGCAGGACGAGGGAGGTTCCGCGGGACTGGGCGCGCATGCGCTGCTCGACGAGCAGGAACTCCCCGCCGGTGTAGTCCTCGCCCGGCACGTCGAGGCCGATGACGACCTGGAGCGGGAAGACGAGTTCCCCATAGATGTCGCGATGCAGCGCGTTCCAGTCACCCCGGCCGTAACGCAGCAGCAGCGGCGTCGGCCTGGTCTGCCCAGCCTGGTGGCACCGGCCGAGCCAGGAGCCGAGGGTGTCCGGCCACGGGGCCGGCCGGCCAAGTCGACCGGCCCAATCCCGGGCGACGGGCAGCAGGTGCGGGTAGAGCGTCTCGCGCAGCCGCTGGACCAGTTCTGGGAGCGGATAGCCGAAGTATCGGTACTCTCCTGACCCGAACCGGTGCCGGGCCATGTCGACCGTGGAGCGGAAGTGCCGCGTCTCGTCGTACAGTTCCGCGAGGGCGTGGCACTGCGCCGGGGTGAGGATCCCAGGGGTGAGCGCGCAGCCCACCACGTCCAGCTCTGCTCCGATCGGCGCCCAGTCGACATCGTCCGGTGACGGTAGCCGGCCGGTACCCGTCATGGCCAGGCCAGTAGTACCCGTCACGACCAGGCCGCCGCCGCGTCCAACATCGGCGCATCCAACATCGGCGCGAGTACCCCCTCATGGCGCAGCAGCGCCTCCTTGCGGGCGAGTCCGGCCGCGTAGCCGCGCAGGGTGCCGTCGGCTCCGATCACGCGGTGGCAGGGACGCACGAGCAGCAGGGGGTTCGCGCCGACCGCGGCGCCCACGGCCCGCACGTCGCCGCGGGCGGCGCCGGTCCGTTCAGCGAGGCGGCCGTAGCTGGTCGTCGTCCCGTACGGGATGGCCTCCAGCGCCCGCCAGACCCGTTCCTGGAACGCAGTGCCATGGGTGAGGAACTCCA
The DNA here is from genome assembly GCF_978021225.1 of Frankia sp. CeTa3Moorea. Classification (NCBI taxonomy): domain Bacteria; kingdom Bacillati; phylum Actinomycetota; class Actinomycetes; order Frankiales; family Frankiaceae; genus Frankia; species Frankia sp. CeTa3Moorea. The sequence goes on from NZ_CDXDOR010000129.1 coordinate 9,457, forward strand.
ACTCGAAGACCCGGCGCTCGCCGGCGAAGTACTCCTCGATCTGCCGGGCGGCCTCGGTGAAGGACCTCGGGGCACGCCGCCAGTGCGGCGCCACCGTCACGGATCCCCTCTGCTCAGGCATGGACAGGGAGCTCAGGGCGGTCCCGCCCGCCACGCCGCCCGATTCCTCTCCCACCAGTTCCTCTCCCACCAGCAGCAGCTCGCCCAGCGGGCTGTCCAGGGTCGTGTAGACGGTCATCGGCTGTCATCCTTTCCCGTGCCATCGATCCTCCGCGGACCGGTGCCGTCGTCGACTCGTGACTGGTCCGGCGACTGACCCGACGATGGTCCTCCGCTCCCGGCCCCCCACAGATGGTGCATGGCGTAGGAGCGCCAGGGCCGCCAGGCCGCGGCGTCCGCCAGGGCCGCGCGGACGCGCCGGGCGCCCGCCCCGCAGTTCGCTCGGCGTGGCGGCATAGATCATCCTGATGGTGTCGTTGAACTGCCGGACGCTCGCGAACCCGGCCGCAAAGGCGATGCCCGTCGCCGCCAGGTCGGTGGTCTGGAGCAGTACCCGCGCGGTATGCGCCCGCTGTGCACGGGCCAGCGCGAGTGGTGCCGCGCCCACCTCCGCGTTCATCTGCCGTTGAAGCTGCCGCACGCTGTAGCCCAGGCGCGCCGCGAGCCCCGAGACACCTTCCCGGTCGACCACGCCGTCGCCGATCAGCCGCATCGCACGGCCGACCACGTCGGCGCGAACGTTCCATTCGGCCGAGCCGGGCACCGCGTCGGGACGGCACCGCCGGCACGCCCGGAAGCCCGAGCCCTGCGCCGCCGCGGCCGTCGGAAAGAACCGGACGTTCTCTCGCTTCGGCGTGACGGCTGGACAACTCGGGCGGCAGTAGATGCCGGTAGTGGTGACGGCGAAGAAGAACGCGCCATCGAAGCGCGCGTCCCGGCTGCGCAGCGCCTCGTAGCGGCTCTGGTCCGTCATCACTCCACCTACTCTCGACGAGTCCCGTCTCGCATGCTGGCGGAAATCGGACGTCGTGCCCGTGGGCGCATGGCGGGCGCGGCCATCCCCGGAGACCACACCTATCCGTCGTGGAGTCGTCACCTCTGGTTGCGAACGCCATCGGGTTCGACCTACGGTCACATGGGTAACCGGGTCCGGCCTACGACCACATGGGTAATCGGACCGCTACCCGGAGATGATCCGGCTCGACCGTACCCGCGCCCAGGCCCGGTCTCCGCCGCACGGGCGGTGTGCTCCTCCGGACCGGCCCTCCACATCCCCAGGTGGGCGGGGGACCACCGGATCGGCCCATCAGCAGGAGGCATCCATCAGCAGGAGGTAATCGTGGGAAGGGCAGCCGGAAGCGATCCCGACCCGACCGTCCCGACCGTCCCGGTCACCGGGATCACCCACCTGGGCGGCGTCGAACCCGGTCTGGATCTTCTCGGGCTGGACTCCTTCTGCCTGCGCACCCGGCTGGGCCCGGACATCGTCCGCCGGTTGGTCGCCCTCGGCCTGCTCGACGTGCGCGTCGGCCAGGCGGGGCAGTGGTGGCTGCCGGTCTGCGCGGTCGGGCAGGCGGTGCGCATCGAACGGCTGCGCCGCGACCTCGGCATTACCTATGCGGCCACCGGCGTCGTGCTGGACCTGCGCGACCGCATCGACGAACTCGAACAGCGCATCCGCGGCCATCGCGACGGCCCCGGCCGTGCCGGCCCCGGCGAGGAGTACCGATGAAGTCGACCAAGCTGACCGAGAGCGCCCAGGACGCGCTGAAGGCGGCCCAGACCAGGGCGATGCGGTTCGGCCACACCGAGGTCGACGGGGAACATCTGCTCGCCGCGCTCGTCGAGCAGCCGGACGGACTGGTCCCGCGCCTCATGGTCGCATCGGGTGCTACCCCACCCGCCCTCACCAGTGCGGTGGAGGCGGAGCTGGAGCGCAGACCGCGGGTGTCCGGACCGGGGGTCCGACCGGGGGTCCGACCGGGCGAGGTGTACATGACGCAGCGTCTGTCCAGGGCCCTCGACGCCGCCGAACGGGAGACACACCGCCTGGGCGACGAGTACATCTCGGTCGAGCACCTGCTGCTGGCCCTGCTCGAGGAGGGACCCACGACACCGGCCGGCCGGATTCTGCACGAGCAGGGTCTGACCCGGGAACGCCTGCTCATCGCGCTGACCCGGGTGCGCGGAGACCGGCGCATCGTCTCCGCCTCGCCGACGGCCACGGACGACGCGCTGGAGAAGTACGGACGCGACCTCGTCGCCGACGCCCGCAACGGCCGCCTCGACCCCCTGATCGGGCGGGACGCCGAGATCCGCCGAGTGATCCAGATCCTGTCCCGCCGGACGAAGAACAATCCCGTGCTGCTCGGCGACCCCGGAGTCGGCAAGACCGCGATCGTCGAGGGCCTCGCCGACCGGATCTTCCGCGGGGACGTTCCGGACAGCCTGCGGAACAGGAGGGTGTTCCAGCTCGACCTGGGCGCGCTGGCGGCCGGGACGGCGCACCGCGGTGCGTTCGAGGAACGACTCAAGGCGGTTATGGCCCAGGTCACGGCGTCCGAGGGGCGGATCCTGCTGTTCGTCGACGAACTGCACGCCGTCCTGGGGGCGGGTGCCGCCGAGAGGACGACGGATGCCGGCAACGTGCTCAAGCCGCTACTGATCCGCGGCGACCTGCACCTGATCGGGACGACGACACTCGAGGAGTACCGCCGGCAGATCGAGTCCGACCCCGCGTTCGCACGCCGACTCCAGACCGTCATAATCGATGAACCATCAGCGACGGACACCATCTCTATCCTGCGCGGGCTGCGAGGACGGTTGGAGATCTTCCACGGGGTTCGGATCGCCGACGCGGCGCTGGTCTCGGCTGCGGTGCTGTCCCATCGGTACATCAGCGACCGTTTCCTGCCGGACAAGGCGATCGACCTCGTCGACGAGGCGGGCGCCATGCTGCGCACCGACATCGACTCGATGCCGACCGCCCTCGACGAGATCACCCGCAAGGTGGTCCGACTGGAGATCGAGGAGGCCGCGCTCGCGCAGGAATCCGATCCGGCGAGCATCGCCCGGCTGGACCAGCTCCGTGGGGAGCTCGCCGACGTGCGGGCCGCGGCGAACGCGATGCGCGCGCGGTGGGAGGCCGAACGCCAGGCCATTCGGCGGGTCCGGGGGCTGCGGGAGGAGATCGAACAGGCCCGGCGGCGGGCCGAGGAGGCCGAACGGGCACACGACCTGGCGACCGCGGCGGAGCTGCGCCACACCCGCCTGCCCGAACTGGACCGGCGGCTCGCCGACGAGTCCGAACGGCTCACCCCCCGGCGGGGCGGCCACCGGTTGCTGCGCGAGATGGTGACCGCCGACGAGATCGCCGATCTGGTCTCCCGCTGGACGGGGATCCCGGTGGCCCGGCTCCTCGAGGGGGAACGGGAGAAGCTGCGACGCCTCGACCAGGTCCTGCGCGCCCGGGTCGTCGGACAAGACGAGGCGGTGCGGCTCGTCGCCGACACGGTGCTCCGGGCCCGCGCGGGCATCGGGAACCCGCGCCGCCCGATCGGGTCGTTCCTCTTCCTCGGGCCGATGGGGGTCGGGAAGACCGAGCTGGCCCGGGCCCTGGCGACGGCCCTGTTCGACTCCGAGGACAGTCTGATCCGCATCGACCTGGGCGAGTACCAGGAGCGGCACAGCGTCGGCCGGCTGCTGGGCGCCCCACCCGGCCAGACCGGGCCCGTCGAGGGCGGGCAGCTCACCGAGGCGGTACGACGCAAGCCCTACGCGGTGGTGCTGTTCGACGAGATCGAGAAGGCACACGCCGACGTCCTCAACGTCCTGCCGCAGGTCCTGGGCGACGGTCGGCTCACCGACGCCCGGGGACGCACCGTCGACTTCCGCGACACCGTCGTCATCCTGGCCTCCGGCGTGGGGTCCGAACGGCTCACGGGCGGTCCGGACGCCGACGGGACGGCCAGGCCCGAGGTCCGCGCTCGGATCACGGGCGACCTGCGCCGGGCCTTCCGGCCCGAGTTCCTTCACCAGGTCGACGAAGTCGTGCTGTTCTCCCCGCTGACCCTGCCCGAGATCGAGCGGGTCGTCGACCTGCTGGTGGACGACCTGCGGGCCCGATTGGCGGATCGGCGCATCACCCTGGACATCACCGAGCCGGCCAGGATGTTCATCGCCCGTCAGGGCTACGACCCAGTCCACGGCGCCCGCCCGCTGCGCCGCTACCTGCAACGCGAGGTGGAGACCCGGATCGGGCGGGAGATGATCGCCGGCGAGGTCGACGACGGTTCCGCGGTGGTCGTCGACCTCGCCGGAGACGCGCTGACGGTCCGGCACGGACGGTCCGGCACGCTCAGCGGTCGCTGAACCCCGGGCGGTCGCCGAACCTCTTGCGGAGGACGGCGAAGTAGAGATCCGGTCGCAGCGGCCGGCCGAACCGTTCGTCGTCGTAGGGGAACGGGCTCGTTCTGGTGGTCAGGACGTATCCGCGCCGCTGATACCAGGCGATCAGTTCGGCCCGTTGGGCGATGACCAGCAGGTCCATCCAGGCCGCGGACCAGGCCGTCACGGCGTGCCGTTCGGCGAGCCGCAGCAGCGTGTCGCCGAGCCCGTTGCCCTGGCGGGTCGGGCTTACTGCGAACATGCCGAAGTAGGACCCGGTCGACGGTGATGCATCCGGGCCACACCGCTCCGCGTCAGCCTGCCCGCGGGTGGTATGCCCCGACCGGGTCACCTCGGTCGCCGCGGTCGCCGCGTGCTCCGACCGGGCCGGTGGCTCGACCCGTCGTTCCACGTGGCAGCAGCCGAGGAGGGTTCCGTCCGGGTCCTGCGCGAGCAGGACCACGCTGTCCGGCGCCGCCAGTGCCGCGCCGACCGCGGCGGCGTCGGTCCGCCGCCCGGCGAGCAGATCGGCCTCGGTGGTCCACCCCGCGCGACTGGGCTCCCCCCGGTACGCGGACTCGACGAGCTCGACGATCGCCGCGACGTCGGCCTTGGTCGCACGGCGGAACGTGAGATCGCCCGGGTAGACATGGGAAACCGATCGCATCCCCCCCATCCTCACAGCTCCAGGAAGTAGTCCCCCGGGAACGCGAGCGAGCGCATGGTGGGTAACGGCCCGGGCGGGACGGGGGAACGGGAGACGGGAGAAC
>NZ_CDXDOR010000130.1:0-13596 GCF_978021225.1 Frankia sp. CeTa3Moorea
CGACACGCCGCCCTACCCCAAACCACCAGCGACTATCACGCAGAGTGACACCCGAAGGTTAAACGACAAGCTGAGACATGTTAATGCTCCCGGAAGGTGTGGTTCTGCTCGGGGTCGAGGACCTCCAGCAGCGCCGCCGTTGGGTCCCCCCGGTAGTCGGCGCCCAGCTTGTCGACCTCGTCGAGCAGCACCACCGGGTTCATCGAGCCCGCTTCGCGGATCGCCCGGACGATGCGGCCGGGCAGCGCGCCGACGTAGGTCCGCCGGTGACCGCGGATCTCCGCCTCGTCCCGCACGCCGCCGAGGGCGACCCGGACGAACGACCGGCCCATGGCCCGGGCGATCGACTCGCCGAGTGATGTCTTGCCGACCCCGGGCGGGCCGGCGAGTGCCAGCACGGCACCGCCGCGCCGGCCACCGACGACGCCGAGACCAGCATCGGCCCGGCGCTTGCGCACCGCCAGATGCTCGATGATGCGGTCCTTGACGTCGTCGAGCCCGGAGTGGTCGGCGTCGAGTACCGCGCGGGCCGCGGCGATGTCGTAGGAGTCCTCCGCCCGGACATTCCACGGCAGGTCGAGGATGGTGTCCAACCAGGTGCGGATCCAGCCGCCCTCCGGGGAGGAATCCGACGTCCGCTCTAGCTTGTCGACCTCCTTCAACGCCGCGGCGCGGGCCTTCTCCGGCAGGTCGGCGGCCTCGACGCGGGCCCGGTAGGCGGCCGGTTCGGAGCCGCCGTCGCCGCCCGCGCCGGAACCCGGACCGGAGCCGCCCAGCTCGACCAGCTCCTTGCGAATGGCGTCGAGCTGGCGGCGCAGCAGGAACTCACGCTGCTGGCGGTCCATGCCCTCCTGAACGTCGCGGCGGATGGTCTCCGCGACGTCCAGTTCGGCCAGATGGTTCTTGGTCCACGCCAGCAGCCGTTCAAGCCTCGTGGCTACGTCCGCGGTGCCCAGCAGCTCGATCTTCTGCGCGGTGGTCAGGTAGGATGCGTAGCCGGCGGTGTCGGCGAGCGCGGACGGATCGGTGATCGCCGCGACGGAGTCGACGACCTGCCAGGCGCCGCGCTGGCGCAGCAGGTTGGTGACCAGGGCGCGGTACTCCTTCGCCAGGCTCTCGACCTTCGCCGGATCCTCGCCGGTCCGCGCGGGGGCGGCGTCCGCCGGAGCGTCGAGCGTGCCGGACGGCGGCCCAGCCCCCTCGTTCACGACGGCCCCCTCGTTCACCACGGTGTCGCCCCACACGGCGTCGACCCAGGTGACGTCGCCGGGACCCGAGCGCACGCCGCCGACACGGGCCCGGGCGGTTCCGCGGACGATCGCGGCCGAGCCCCCTTGCGGCAACCGGCCGACCTGTTCGATCACCCCGACGGCGGCCACGTCGGCGAGCGTGCCGTCGGTCCTGGGAACCAGCAGCACCTCGGCGGGCCGGCCCGCCGGCTGACTGGAGATCCCCGGCGCCCGCGCGTCGGGAGCGCCGCGGGATCCGCCGGCACGGGCGGCTTCGACGACGGCTCGGATCTCACCATCGGACATGTCGAGAGACACGACCATGCCCGGTAGCACGACGGCGTCGTCGAGCGGCAGGACGGGCAGCACCCGGATCTGTGGCATGCGGTCCACCTTCACGTGAAGAAGTTGAGTCACTTACACTGAAGTCCTTTTAGCTTACCGTTGGTCCCGGGATTGATCGCTGAGGGCGAACGCTTCTCGCTCGCGCCCTGATGATCAAAGAATTCGCGGGAAGGATCGAGGGTGGCCCGTGGTTGCGCGGGTTGGTAGTTGCATTTACAGGTAGAGGCGCCGGGATGAGCTGCTCGAGCAGGTTGAGCTGCTCGAGCAGGTCGACCGGCGATCGTGAGCCCGCCAGGAGGACGACATGCCTGCCGTCACCGCCGATACCGTCCGCCTGCCTCGGCTGGCTGAGCCCGCGCTCGGCAAGGTCGACCGTCCGGTGCGGAGGGTGACCACCGCGCCCACCGGGCTGGAGGGCGAGGGCTTCCCGGTGCGTCGGGCCTTCGCCGGAGTACGGCTCGCCGAGCTGGATCCGTTCATCCACATGGACGAGATGGGCGCCGTCGACTACGGGCCGGGCGAGCCCAAGGGAACCCCGTGGCATCCCCACCGCGGATTCGAGACCGTCACCTACATGATCGACGGAACCTTCCAGCACCAGGACTCGCACGGCGGCGGCGGACTGATCGCCGACGGCGCCACCCAGTGGATGACCGCCGGCGCGGGCATCCTCCACATCGAGACGCCGCCGGAGGAGCTTGTCGTCAGCGGCGGCCTGTTCCACGGTGTCCAGCTCTGGGTGAACCTCCCGGCGAAGGACAAGTTCTCCCCGCCGCGGTACCAGAACCTCGAGGGTGGCCAGGTCTCCCTGGTGTCCTCGCCGGACGGCGGTGCCCTGCTGCGGGTCATCGCCGGTGACGTCGGGGGCCACCGGGGCCCGGGTGCCACGCATACCCCGATCTCCGTCGTCCACGCGACGCTGACCCCCGGCGCGGCGGTGCACGTGCCGTGGAACCCCGAGTTCAACGCGCTCGCCTACGTCCTCGGTGGCCGTGGGACGGTGGGCCCGGACGCCACGGCGATCCGGGCCGGTCAGCTCGCGGTCCTTGGAACGGGGGATCTGCTCGGTGTCGCCGCGGACGACCGGCAGGACGCGTCCTCGCCGAACCTCGAGGTCCTGCTGCTGGGCGGTCGGCCGATCCGGGAACACGTCGAGGTGTACGGCCCGTTCGTCATGAACACCCGGGCCGAACTGCGCCAGGCCGTCGAGGATTATCAGGCCGGCCGGCTCGGGGTCATTCCGGCGAACGCACTGATGCCGCATCGCGTCTGAACCCGACGACATTTCCGGGTTCCCGTGCGGACCTGAGGTGAAGGGCGTCCCGTCATCCGCCTGGCGCCCCGCACGATGCCCGCCCCCGCCTCGCACCAGCTCCGCCGCACCAGTTCCGCCGCATCCCCCGTCGTGCTTCCATATGCCACCGTGCGTGCTTCCGTAGGCCACGCCCGTGTCGGTCGACAATATGGATCGTATGGTGGATAAGTGTTCGGCGCCGTCGACGGATCTCATGACGCGGGCGAGGGGCGGGGCATGCGGCAGGAAGCTGGATCGACGGGATCGGGACCCGACGGGGGGCCGCGGCCACGGCGGGCGGAATGGCCGGGGGCGAGTCTGCTCGGCCGCATGTCGCCGGAGTGCCGGGCGGAAATGCTGCAGATCGGCCTCTACCGGGAGTACGCGAGCGAGGAGATCGTGATGCGGGAGGGGGACACCACCAACTTCGTCGTCCTCCTGCTGAACGGATGGGTGAAGGTCACCGCGGCGACCGAGAACGGCGGCTTCGCGCTGCTGGCCATTCGCCACGGCGGTGACCTCGTCGGCGAGCTGGCGGGGGTGGATTCCGAGCCGCGTTCGGCGACGGTGACCGCCGCCGGGGCCGTGCTCGCGAAGGTGATCCTGGCCGAGGCGTTCGTCGCCTTCCTGCGCCGGCAGCCGGACGTGCACCAGATCGTGACCAGCACGATCGCGACGAAACTGCGCTCGGCGACCCGCCGTCGGGTCGAGTTCGGCGGGTGCCCGGTCGCGGTGCGGGTGGCACGGGTGATTCTCGAACTGGAGCGGGCGTATGGCGGTGCCGCCGGCGGTGGGCGATCGGTCGGGGTGTCCCTCACTCAGCCGGAGCTTGCCGCCCTGGTCGGCGCGGCCGAGCCGACAGTGCACAAGGTGCTGCGGGAACTGCGGCAGCGCAACGTCCTTGACACTGGTTATCGCACTGTCGTGATCCACGACATCGGGGCGTTGCGGCTTGCCGCAAACCCGTGAGAATACGGGGCGGTCGGTCCGCGTGACGCGGGACAGTGGCTGCTGTCCGGTTCTGGCCGCGGAGGTTGCCTGTGAGCGGAAGACCGCCCGGAATCCGGCGTATGTGTATTGCCCTGGACGCCGACCGGACCGGCACCGCGCCGCCGGGTGTGTTGCGGCCGAGAAGGTGGCAGCGTGATCTCGGTACGGTGGTGGACGAGGTGTGCGCGCTGGCCGAGATGGACCGGGCACACTGGATTTTTCCGGCCGTCGGCGGCGGTGAGATCGCGATTCTTCCGCCGGGCATCGACGAGGGTCGGGTCGTCGCTGCCTTCGTCCGGGCGCTGCGCATCGTGCTGTTTCACCTGAACGACTCCCGGCCCGATTCGGAGTGGGTTCGGTTACGCGTCGCGATGCACCAGGGAATCACCCGCGTCGACGAGTCAGGCTTCTCGGGACGAGCGGTGGTGAAGGCATCGGAACTGCGTGACTGCGCCGCCCTCCGGGCCGAGTTCGCTCGATGCTCGGCGGCCGACCTGGCGCTCGCCGTCTCCGCCGAACTGTTCGACGACGTCGTCGAACATGACTATCCCGAGCTGCGTGGCCGTGATTTTCACCCGGTGCGGGTGGATCTCGCGTCGATAGGTCGAGCCGATGCCTGGTTCCTGCTCTCCCGATCGGTCGACGCGGCAACCATGCCCGGCGTGGCGACGACCTCCGGCGTGGCGACGGCCTCCGGCGCGGCCATGTCCCTCGTGCGGGCTGTTCCCGGGTTCGGGGCGGCCGCCGGGCCCGTGCTGTCGGTGGTCCCCGAATCGGACGCCAGGCGGTCAGCCGGCGGGTTCGACCCGGCCTTCCTCGGGCAGGCCCGTCGCCCACCTCTCCTCAATACGGCCGTACTTCCAGACCAGCAGAGCGACGGCCCAGGTGGCGACGAACAGGCCGACAACGAAGTAGCCGACGACGTTGAGATCCAGACCCGCGACCCAGTCCCAGAACCCGCCGGTGAGATGTGCTTTCTCGGCGAGGATGCCGAGCAGTTCGACGCTGCCGATGAGGAACGCGACCGCGACGGACAGCCCGGTAATGGTGATGTTGTAGTAGACCTTGCGGACCGGTTGGGAAAAGGCCCAGCCATAGGCGAAGTTCATGAACGAGCCGTCGATGGTGTCGAGCAGGCTCATGCCGGCGGCGAACAGGATCGGCAGGACGAGGATGGCGTACCAGGGCAGGCCGGCACCGGCGGCGCCGGCGGCGAGGAAGAGCAGGGCGACTTCGGTGGCGGTGTCGAAGCCGAGACCGAACAGCATGCCGAGCGGGTACATCTGCCAGGGTCGGGTGATCGCTCTGGTGAAACGGCCGAGGACGCGGTTCATCAGCCCGCGGGAGTTCAGCTGCTCCGCTAGGCCGGCCTCGTCGTACCTGCCGCGGCGCATGTCGCGGAAGACCCTGATGATGCCGAGGAGGATGACAAGGTTGAGTGCGGCGATGGTGTAGAGAAAGCCACCGGAGACGGCGGTACCGATCCAGGCGGTGACGTCGTGCAGGGTCGAGCCGTCGGCTTCGATCTGCCCGGCCAGGGAGCGGACGCCGACGCTGAACAGCAGCGCCAGGGCGAACACGACCGTGGAGTGGCCGAGGGAGAAGAAGAAGCCGACGGACAGTGGGCGCTGACCGTCGGTCATGAGTTTGCGGGTGGTGTTGTCGATCGCGGCGATGTGGTCGGCGTCGAAGGCGTGGCGCAGGCCGAGGGTGTAGGCGGTGACTCCGAGGCCGACCCCGAAGACCTGGCCGTCAGCGCCGAAGCGGTAGTGGTGCGGTGCGATGACTGCCGCGAGCGTCACCCAGCCGATCACGTGTAGCCCGACGATGACCGCGGCCATGCCGCCGACGCGCACCCACTCCCGGCGGTCGAGCGCCCCGCGGACCCCGGTGGGAAGGCCCTCCCTCGGCATGGTGCCGGCCTGCGCGGCCATGGCAGGTCTCCCCTCGCGGTGCACCCGCCGACGTGGACGGGGGAGTTCTCGTGCGGCGGGCAGAAGAACGATAACCAGATCATGGATGCTTCTGCAACTAAGTTGCAGAAGCATCCATGATGCAGAGCTTTGCCGCCGCCGCGCGCCGTCGTTGCAGCTGGGCGACGAGCTGGTCGCTCGCCAGCAGCAGCACCGTGAGCCAGGAGATCGTCGCCACCTTCCCGAACGCGGCGACCCAGTCTCCGTCCGTCGGCAGCGCATGCCGGGCCTGCACCTGTAGCACGTACAAGGCGCTGACGCCCAGGCAGACCACCGGGCCGACGCGGGTCAGCAGACGGCCGCGGGGCACGAGCAGCGCCACGGCCGTCGCCAGGGCGACGATGACCCCCGCCACCGGGGAGACCAGCGCCGCCGAAAGCAGACCCATCCCCAACACGGCGAGCACGGTGGTGCGCGGGCCGGCACGCCCCGCCCGGTCGGACCACGGCTCGGCCGTCGGCAGATCCGGCTCGGGTGCCCGGGACGTCCGGGACGTCCGGGACGACCGCGTGGCCACGGTCGCGCGGGCTCGGCGGGTGTAGAAGATCACCAGCGCGAGGGAGAGCAGCACCGTCACCGCGGACAACACCAGGGAGAACCACACGATCCGTTGCGGGGCCCAGGTCAGCGTGACGGTGAACCCGGCGGCCGTCGGGGTGATCCGCCAGCCGTTCGCGTAGCCGTCCACCAGCCTGGGGGCACCCAAGTCGGCGCCGCCCACGGTCGCCTTCCAACCCGGGGAGAGGCTCTCCGCGAGCACCAGCCAGAACGGGGTACCGGGCCGCGCCCCCGCCACGTCGACGGTGAAGGAGGTGTCGCCGGCCGACTGGACCGTCACCCGTGGCGTGGCGGCCGACGTCGTTCCGGTGGTGCCCGTCGTTCCGGTGGTGCCCGTCGTTCCGGTGGTGCCCGTCGTTCCGGTGGTGCCCGTCGCGGCTGGTGGGGTCCCGGCAGGGGAGACGGCGGAGGCGGCGCCGGTCGCGTTCAGCCACGGGCCGCCGCCGGCGTCCGAGGCCAGCAGCAGGCGATCGAGATCGATGCCGGCGAGGGCCCCGTCGGTGGTCCGGATCACGTGCTCCCCCGGGCCGAGGGTGACCGGCTGGCCGCAGGTGGCGACGGTCAACCCGAGCCGGTTGACCGCGTCGGCGGTGCCCCCGGTGACCTGCACCCCCACCGGCTGACCGTCGATGCTCAGCAGGTCGGTCCGGCAGGGTGCGGGGATCTGGGCCGGCAACAGCCCCGTCCCGGTGCTCCCTGCCGTGCCTGTCGTGCCCGCCGCGGGCTGACCGGTGCCCGTGGCGCCGGCCGCGAGGCCGGGCATCCCGATCTCGGCGAGGCCCACCGGCATCGCCAGCGGCGAGCGGCTGATGGGGTCGATGCTGGTGACGGTCCGGGCGTCGTCGACGACGAACTTCCACGTGCCACCGGTAACGGCCGGGAAGGTGAGGGCCACCTCGCGGGTGCCCCCGCGCGCCGAGGTGTCGGTGACCGGAGGCACGGCCACCGCGCCGACCCGCTGGCCGTCGACCTCGATTCCGATGCGGGTCGGGATCGAGTGCCGACCGTCGGCGACGATCGACATCGTCATCGACGAGACCGTCAACGGGGTCGGCGAGGCGATCTGGATCCAGCTGCCCCGCGGGTTGCCGATGCCCGGGCTCCACGCGGTGACCGGGTTTCCGTCGAAGGCGCTCGACGCCCGCGCCGCGAGCGATCCCGGCAGCCGGCCGGAGGAGGTCACCACTGGGAGGGCGGCCGGGCGGCCCAGCACCTGGTCGACGCGGTCGTCGGGGGAATAGGCGGAGACGCGGGCGGTGCCGGTGAGCGCGAACGTCCGGGCCGTCGGCAGGGAGAACGACCGGCTGATGACCGACTCGGTGTCCTGCTTGAACGGTTCCGACGGGTTGGCCCGGTCCCGGGACACCTCCAGCGCCAGCCGGTGGCCGAGGGAGGCGGCGCCGGCGGCGTCGAGGCTGTCGCTCGGCATCCGCAGCACCTCCTCGGCCGTCAGCGGTGCCCCGTTCGCTCCGGGGATGGCGACCTCGGCAAACCCGACCGCGGAGACGTTGTCGTAGCTGCGCTGCCGGCCGGTGTTCGTCGCGTCGACGTGGATGCGCAACGTCCGGAAGGCCCGGGTGGGGAAGCGCACGACCTGCCCGGCGGCGGTGCGGGAGGCGTCGGTGAGCGCGACGGTCACCGGGGAGCCGCCGTCGAAGGTCAGCGTCGCCCGAGTGATCCACCGGTTGCGCGGCCCGGTCAGCGGCTGGACGAGGCGGATCTGGTCCGTCGCCGTCGGCTCGGCCAGCGTGGTCTGCCAGGCCTCCCCGGCCGGGTCGGTGAAGGCGCCGACCCGCCACGCGGTGCCCGGGTCGCCGTCGATCGCGCGGACCGGTCGGTCGGACGCCCCGTAGGAGAAGCTGTTTCCGTAGCTGGTGGCGGTCACCTCAGCGATCTTCGCCGGGGATCCCGGGGCGTGCAGGGCGGCGGTGGTCTCGCTGGTCACGTTCTGGTCGGGGAACATCGGCAGCCGGTTGTCGTTCGGGTCCTTCGCCAGCGGCCTGACCCCGGGTTGCTCGACGTAGCCGAAGTTCTCCCGGATGCCCGTCCACCGTTCGGCGCGCCGCCGGTTGGTGTCGGTGACGAGCAGGTCCGCACCGTCGTCGAGGGCCTGGCGCATCGCGGCGGGATCGGTGGCGAGTGCCGGGGCGTAGAGGATCGCCCGCCCGTCGGCGATCGGCTCGGCGAGCAGGCCGGAGGCCGCCGCGTCTACCAGCGCCTCCCCGTTGCCGCTGACGAGCAGGGGCCGCGCGGTGGTGGCGGTGCGCACGATCGGCTGCGCGCCGCTGACCGGGAAGACGGCCAGCGCCGGCGGATCGGGCACCGACGGGTCGGTGCCGAGGGTGACCTCGTCGGTGAACGGGATACCGGGATCCTCGGCGACCGGCGGTCCGAAGGTCTGCGGTACGCCCAGCCCGTCCGGTCTGGTCGAGGTGAACAGGTTCCAGGTGGCCCGGGGGCGCGGGGTCCGGTACCGCTCGTAGGCGAGGTTGCTGCGCAGCACCACGTCGCCGACGCCCATCAGCCGGGCGAGATCCGGCAGGGCGGAGGTCTCGAACACCCCCTCCTGCAACCGGCGGTCCAGCGAGCGGACCAGGTCGACGCTGCCCGCCTCGCCGTAGGGGATGAGTTCCCGCACGACCAGCGGACGGTCCATCAGCCCCTCGGTGACCGGGTCGAGGGTGCTTCCCCAGCGGTAGTGGGAGAAGTCGGCACCGGGAAGCTCCAGCACCCGCGTGCCGTTGTTCCCAAGTGTCCCGTTGTTCCTAGTGTCCAGGGCACGCGCGAGTTCGGTCTCGTAGGCGGGGACGTGCTCGGGGCGTTCGAGTAACGGCTCGACGAACTCGCCGCGGAACAGCGGTGACATGTCGAGGGCCAGCAACAGCAGGACCACCCCGGTGGCGAGCGGCGGGACCAGCCGCCGGCGCCGGCCCGACCGGACCGGCCGCCCACCTGGGGCACCTGGGGCACCTGGGGCAGCCGTAGCAGCCGTAGCGGTCGGACCGGCCGCCGCGTACCGCTCCCAGAGCGCGGCGAGCCCGCCCGCGAGCAGCACCGACATGCCCAGCGCGACCAGGGGGACCGCCCGGGGCAGCGAACGCAGCGCGAGACCGGCCGTCGATCCCTCGGCGAAGTCCTTGAACAGCCGTCCCCAGGGAGAGGGATCGTCGTACGGGTAGACGCCGACGGCGATCGTGGTGCCCAGCAGGATCAGCGCGACGAAGTAGCCGCGCTGGCCCCAGCGGATGGCCGAGGCACCGATCAGGGCGAGGATGGGTATGGCGAAGCTGACCGCGGTTAGCCAGATGCTCTGGGTGTAGTGGGTGGCCGGCCCGATCCACGGACCGAGCGCGTCCTGCCCGTAGAAGAACCAGTTGCCCAGGCCCCGCAGCACCTCCGAGGCCTGCGAGCTGCTGGCGACCGTCTCGATTGTCTCGGTGAAGGCGAGGACGTTGAGGCCGTAACCGGCCTGGGTGTAGAGCCCCGCGATCCACCATGCCGACGTGACGAGGACGACCAGCACCGCACGGGTGCACATACTCACGGCGGCGCCGAGCCGGACCTCGCGGGTACCCCAGACGGCGAACGGTATCCACAGCAGTGGGGCAAACAGAATGAAGATCAGGCTGGAGGCGTTGATGCTGCCGATCGTCGTGACCACGAGGGCGAAGGCGGCGGGGAAGCGCCAGCCGGCGGGACGCCAGCCGGCCCGGCCGGACTCCGCCTCGCGCAACCCGCGCACGGTGATGCCGATCAACCAGCCCAGTCCGGCGTAGGGCAGCAGGATCGCCGAGATCCGCGCCTCGTACTCCAGGATGTAGGGCGAGAGCATGTAGCCGAACGCGGCGACGAACGCGAAGCGGTCGGGCCAGCGGAACGAGCGGAGCAAGAACAGCACGCCGGTGCCGGCGCCGAACAGGATGGAGCCCGTCCACAGCCGCTGCGCGACCCAGTCGGGCAGGCCGACGAGATCCAGCAGCCAGTAGAAGGCGCCCTGCGGGAACAGGTAGCCGATGTTCTGATGGGTGACGGTGCCCATGCCGATGCCGGGGTCCCACATGGAGACCGCCCGGCGCAGCATCCGGCTCGGATCGAGGTAGAGGTACGCCTTGGTGTCGGCGCCGATCTTTCCTGGTGCCGTCGCCAGCAGCGGCAGATACGCCACGGCGGCCAGCACCAGGGTCGGCCAGGATGGCGGCCGCCGCCGCCGGATCGTCGCCGAGGCCGGACCGGACTCGGTGCGACCGGACTCGGTGTGACCGGAGCGATCGGACTCGGTGCGACCGGAGGGGGCCGGACCGGACGGCGACGTGGTCACGGTCACCGGATCACCGGATCATCGCAGTCACCGGTGCGGCCCAACCAGGTCCGCGGCCCGGGCCGCGGTGGAGCGGCGGCCCTGATGCCGGGCCGCCTCCCGGGCGAGTGCCGCGAACGTCGAGCGAGCCGTCTGCGCCCAGGTGAAGATCGACGCATGCGCCAGCGCCCCGGCGGACAGCCGGGCGCGCAGATCGTGATCGGTCAGCACGCCGGCCAGTGTCTTGCCCAGGTCGGCCGGATCCTCCACCAACACGCCGGTCTCGCCGTTGACGACCGCGTCGGTGTGTCCGGCGATCTTCGTCGCGACGGACGGCGTGCCGCAGGCAGCGGCCTCGGTGATCGTCATGCCCCAGCCTTCACGGGCCGAGGCCGAGGTCAGCACCCAGGCGCGCCGATACAGCGCCAGCAGGGCGTCGTCGTCGACCCGCCCGACGAGGTGCAGCCAGCCGCCGGCTCCGGCAGCGGAGATCCGCTTCTCCAGCTCCACCCGCTCGTAGCCCTCGCCGACGATGACCGCCTCCATCGCCGGATGTTCATCGTGGGCGCGGACGAGCCCGTCGATGAGGACGTCGAACCGTTTCACCGGCACCAGACGCCCGACAGCGAGGACGAGCGGATGCGGCGAGCGCTCGCCTGCGGGGGAGAACGACGGGTCGATGCCCGGCGGCACGACCGAGATGTTGCGCGGCGGCAGGCCGAGCAGTTCGATGATCTCGTGCCGGGACGACGGGGACAGCGTCAGGATGCGCGTACGCCGGTACAGCAGTGGCGCGATCTTGAATTCGACGGTCTCGCCGATCCTGGCCAGCTTCGGGGACAACACCATCCGCCACATCTCGGCATGCACGTGGTGCAGGAACACCACCCGGGGGCAGCGGGCCCAGACCGGGGAAAAGAACGGCATCCCGTTCCAGATCTCGACCAGACCGTCCCAGGGCCCGCCGCGGCCCAGCGCGCCGGACACCGCTGTGCGCGGGAAGACCGAGTACCGGCCCGCCTTGCGGACCACCGTGTAGCCGTTGCGGTGGACGGACTCCGGATGGCCGGACGCCACGGCCGTGCGCAGGCTCACGTCGATGCCGGCCTGCGCCCACAGCTCCGCGACCTTGTCGGCGTGCAGTTCCGACCCGCCCGACTCGGGGTCGTCGAGATCACGCCAGGCCAGCATGTGCACGCGGCGCAGCCCCGAAGTCTCGACCAGCTCGGCGAGGGAGGGTCGGCGCGGCGCGGCCTCGATCCCGGGCGCTCCCACCTGCGCGGTCAGGAGGCCCGGCGGGACCGGGACGGCCGGCGGCACGACGAGGCCCTCGGGGGTCGGCGGGATCGTCGCGCCGGGGCCGCGACGATTGCTCGCGGCGCTCATGCCCGAGCCGTCCGGCGGGCGGCGGCGAGCACCGACAGGCCGGTGACGATGGCCAGCACGGCCTGGCAGGCGAGGTCGGCGCGGGCGGTGCTCGTCGGTGATCCGTCCGCCCACAGCATGAGGGGGACGGCCGCGGCGGCGGCCAGCCCCAGGGCCAGCAGTACGCCACGCTCGCCGAGAGCGAGCAGGTAGTGGGTGAACAGCACGGTAGCTCCGAGACAGGTCATCGCTGCGGCCAAGGGGAGAAGCGCGCCGGAGGCATCGGTGAAGCGAGAGCCGAAGGCCAGGGAGAGAAGTGTGTCGGGTGCGAGGAGAGCGGCGGAGAGCAGCCCCAGTGCGGGTACGAGGAGTATCGCTAGCGTTGCTCCGAGTTGATGGAGGGCGTGCTGCCCGAGATGTCGTCGATCGGCGGCCTCCGGCAGCAGGAAGCCGGCCAGCACGACCGCCGCCAGTACGAGTACCTTGCTGGCCACCGAGACGGCCGCGTAGGAGCCCGACTGGTCGGGGGCGAGCCGGCCCTGCATAAGGACGTCGATGTTCTGCAGGAGGCCGAGCATCGCCAGCGCGACGAGAGCGGCGCCGACCTCGACGGCCAGCCGGGCCGTGGGCGCCGCGGGCGAGCCCGGCTCGGGCGACATTCCTACGACCGCGTCCGGGTGGCGGCGCAGCGTGGACCGCGTGTGGGCGAGGGCGGCCAGCACACCGAGCAGGACGCCGATCGCCGCGCCGGTCTCGTCCAGACCGGCGAGCACCAGCCCGATCGTGAACACCGTCTTCACTGCGGCGTCGACGAGCAGGTTGGCGGCCAGCGCCGGATAGAGCCGGCCGCACTGCAGCAGCCCCCGGTCGACGCAGAGCAGACACCAGGCGGCACCGGCGGTCACGATCTCGGCGACGCCGCCGGGACCGGGCAGCGACAGCTCGTGGGCCACGAAGCCCCGAGCGGCCACCGCGAGCACGGCGACGACCAGCACGAGCGCGACCCCGACCCGGCGGACCCGGCGGACCCACTGCGCCACCAGGTCCAACTGCCCGCTGTGCTGCCAGGTGGTGATCCGCCGGACCACCCCCACGAGCAGGGCGCTGCCCGGCATGGACACGATGAAGAAGATTGCGATCAGTTGGGCGACCGCGCCGTAGGACCGGGTACTCATCGCGCGCGCGATGATCAGCGTGACGCCCATGTTGGCGAGGTTGGCGAGCAGGCCGGCCAGCGCCAGCGGGATGGCGCCGCGCACCGCCCCCCGCAGCCGGGTGCCCCGGGTCTGTTTCAGGCGTTTACGCAGCGTCCAGCCGTCGGTCGCGATCGCGACCGACGCGCCGCCCAGTTGGGCGGTATTGCGCTTCATGCGGAGTCCTCCCCGACGACATACGCAGGGGTACTCCCCACCCCGCGCAACGGAATGCCCGCGTGGGGCCGGTTCACCCGCGCCGGGGTGGTCGGCCGCCTGGTACTCCCGGGAACGGTGCTCAACGGATTGTCAGTGCCTTGTCGGCCGATTCCGTCTCGGCGGCGACGTCGGC
>NZ_CDXDOR010000130.1:13747-14699 GCF_978021225.1 Frankia sp. CeTa3Moorea
GTCCACCATCATCGCCACCAACTCCTCGAACCCCACCCGCGGCTTCCACCCCAACACCTCCCGCGCCTTCGACGAATCCCCCACCAGCACATCCACCTCAGCCGGCCGGAAAAACCGGGGATCCTGCCGCACGAACCCCGACCAGTCCAAGATCCCCACCCGCCCGAACGCCGCATCCAACAACTCCCGGATACTGTGCGTCTCCCCGGTCGCCACCACATAGTCGTCCGGCGCGTCCTGCTGCAGCATCCGCCACATCGCCTCCACGTAATCCCCCGCAAAACCCCAGTCCCGCCGCGACTCCAGATTCCCCAACGACAACGAGTCCTGCAACCCCAACGAAATCCGCGCCACCGCCCGCGAGATCTTCCGGGTCACGAACTCGATCCCCCGCCGCGGCGACTCGTGATTAAACAACAACCCCGAACACGCGAACGCCCCGTACGACTCCCGATAATTCACCGTCAGATAGTGACCGAACGTCTTCGCCACCCCGTACGGCGACCGCGGGTGAAACGGCGTCGACTCCCGCTGCGGCGTCTCCCGCACCTTCCCGAACATCTCCGACGACGACGCCTGATAGAACCGCACCCCCGACATGTCGTTACCACCCGCGATCCGCAACGCCTCCAGAACCCGCAGCACCCCCATCCCCGTCGTCTCCCCGGTCAGCTCCGCCTGCTTCCACGACAACCCCACGAACGAGATCGCCCCCAGGTTGTACACCTCGTCCGGCTGCGAGATCTCCACCGCCCCGATCAACGACGGAAGATCCGTCAGATCCCCCTCCAACAACACCACTCCCGGCACCAGCCGCTCCACCGTCGCCACCTTCGGGTTCGACTGCCCCCGCACCAACCCGAACACCTCATAACCCTTCGCGGTCAGCAACTCACCCAGATACAACCCGTCCTGACCGGTAATCCCGGTAATCAGCGCGCGAGGCACGTCG
>NZ_CDXDOR010000131.1:0-2838 GCF_978021225.1 Frankia sp. CeTa3Moorea
CTCGGTGAAGACCACCCGGACACTGTGGCCGTGCGCGAGACACTATCCGCCCTCGACACGGATTCCTGAACGCGGCGGGTCAGAACGCCAACGCGGTGAGGGTCTCCGCGGCCCCCGGATTCGAGACCTTGCGGCCGAGGTAGGTGCTCAGCGTCAGCGATGGGTTCTGGTGACCGAGGACATCGGCGATCTGGCGGGGTGAGTGCCCGTCCTCGTCCAACAAGGTCGCGACAGACTTTCGTCCGAACAGGTGAGAGGTCAGTCCGGGGAATCCGGCGTCCGTGACCGCGTCGCGGATGTCGGCCTGCGTGTTGCTCGGGTCCCGTAGGCCACCCTTCGGCGCCGGGAACACGATGTCCGACGGGGCCTGTCCCGCGTGCCGGGCGCGCAGCATCCCCACCGCCCACCCCGGAATCAGGAGCAGCCGGTGTCCCGCCTTGGACTTCGGGCGAGGCTTGTTGATCAGACCCTGCCCCGGCACCCGCACAACCGTGGACCGGATCTCGATGGTGCCCGCGTCCAGGTCGACCGCGTTCCAGACCAGGCCGCAGATCTCCCCGATCCGCGCGCCCGACGCCATCAGCGCGTCGACCAGGTCCGGGATGTCACGGCGCCGGGCCCGCTCGTCATAGGTCAGCAGCGCCCGCAACTGCCGGAGCTGTGCGAGGCTCAGTGACCGCGGTGCCGGCTTCGGGGTGATCCGGGCGATCGGGCCCGCGTCGCGGACCAGGTTGCGGTCCAGAGCGTCCACACGGGCCGCCATGGCGCACATGCCCGACATCACCGCGCGGGCCATCTTCGCCGTGCCGGGGCCGCTCTTGTCCGTGACCGCCGCCAGGAAGCGGTCCACGAGCCCGACCGTGAGCTGACGGACCTTCACCTCACCGAGGGCCGGGTACACGTGCCGATCCAGCGTGCCGCGGTAGGCCGAGATCGTGTTGGGGGATAGGTCCCGCTTACCCATGGCGACGAACCATGCCTCCCCGAGGACCTTCACCGCGGTGTCCCCGGTGATGTCGCCGTCCCCGATGGCGACCCGTACGCGGTCACGCAGAGCACGCCGCAACGCCTGTTCCGCGGCGGCTTTGGAGGTGCCGCTACGTTCCACCTCGCGACGGACGCCGTCATGATCGCGGTAGAAGCAGCGTGCGCGGACGCCATTCGTTGTCGTGCTGAAAAAGATCTTCCCGCCGGTGCCGAGGTCCATCGCCGGACGCGCCATGCCCCACCGTCCACATCGTCAGGATGTCGGAGAACGGTCGTAAGCATAGCTTGATCATCCCGTACAAATCCCGTACTTTGGCTGATCAAAAACGCTGAGAGTCGACCATTCATCGTCTGCCGGAACGGCTGGAGGTGCAGGTCATGACAGGTTTTGGAAGGGGTCGGCGAATATCGAAAACACGTAAATGCTAATCCGTCGGTCGTGGGTTCGAGCCCCACCCGCCCCACATCCGCATCATCCCAGGTCAGGCAGGCTTTTTCGCCGGCCCGCGGCGCGCCCTGGTGGCCTTTCGATCACGGCTGGTCCGCACTGAGTCCGCAGGTGTCCGCAGGCCGTCCGCGTTGCTGGCGGACGTAAGCGTGGGGTTTCCGTGGGGCTGGGCCGCTCCGGCGGCCTGGTCGAGGCGGTCCGCGAGCGCGTCGAGGTCGTCCGCGAACAGCCCGGCGTAGACGTCGAGGGTCATGGCCGCCGAGGCGTGGCCGAGCATCCGCTGTACGGCCTTGACGTTCGCGCCGGCCGCGACCGCCAGCGACGCCGCGGTGTGCCGCAGCTCGTGCGGGGTGAGCCCGGGAAGACTCGCGTCGATCGCCGCCTGGTCGAAGACGTCCCGGCGGAAGTTGTTGTTGCGCAGCACCCCGCCGCCGCGTGCTGTGAAGACGAGATCGTCAGGCCCTTTGCCGGCGAGGTGTCCGGCGAGCGCGTTGGCAAGGAAGCGGGGGATGGGGACGCTGCGGCGCTGGTGGCTCTTGGGGGTGTCGAAGACGAGATGCCCTTCGACCTCCGTCACCGACTCGGCGACCTCCAGACGACGGCGCAGCAGGTTGACCCGCCGGACGCGCAGCGCGGCGAGTTCGCCCCAGGGCAGGCCGGTGTACGCCAGGGTGTAGATCACCAGCCCGTCCGTCTCGCCGCAGGCCGTGGCCATCGCCTTGACCTGGCTGTGGTCGAGGAAGAGCTTGTCCGGGATCCGCGCCGGTGGGAGCCGCACTCCCTTTGCCGGATTGCGGACGATCCGGTTGTCCTTCACCGCCAGGTCGAGCATCAGCGACAGCACCCGGTAGGCCTGCCGGACGGAGGACGGCGACAGGCCGTCTGCCGAAAGTTCGGTGATCCAGGTGGCCACGTCCGCGTGCGAGACGGCGGACAGCGGCGTGCGGCCCCAGCGCGGGAGCACCTGACGGCGGAGGAGACCGGCGTACCGGGCGCGGGTGGTCTGCTTCAGTTGGCCGAGGGTGCCCGTCCACCGTTGCGACCAGTCCTCCACGGTGATCCGGGCCGCGGGCCGGGTCGACCCATTCGCCGCGAGTTTTCGCCGTCTCGACGCCGGCAAGCCAGCGTTCCGCGTCGACCTTCCGGTCGAAGTGCCGGGCGTGCTCCTTGCCGGACGGGTCGCGGTACCGGGCCCGCCATTTTCCATCGGGACGTTTCTTCACACTCGCCATCTCACGCCGCTTTCTGGGTGTCGAGCCACTGCCGGATATTGGTCGGGTCGTAGCGCAGCCACCGGCCGACGCGGTAGCAGGAAGGGCCGATGCCCCGATGCCGCCACTGGTACAGCGTCGAGACCGGAACGCCGAGATACTCGGCTGTCTCCTCGGCCGACCACAGCCGCT
>NZ_CDXDOR010000131.1:3358-15041 GCF_978021225.1 Frankia sp. CeTa3Moorea
TTCTCGCTACCGTCTGCAACCGATCGACACGATGAGCTACCTCGCCGAGGCCCTGGCCCGGAAGGTCGCGAGCGTCTTCATGTCGTCGGTTGGCGGGTCCGGGTCGGGAAGCGGTTCGGTGTCGAGATGCCAGCCGGACTTGCACTGGGCCATCCGCAGCTTGCGCGCCCGCTCCGCGCACGACGGGCACTTGCTCGCCAGGGTCGCCCCGCAGGGCACGGCGTGCACCGAAGTCTCCCCGGTGATGGTGTCGACACGTCGCATGGCCAGCGGGCGGATGCACACCCCGTTCTCCACCGCCACGGCCTCCACGACCTGGCGAGCGAGCGGCATCCGGGCACGGTCGACCCGCGACGAACCGGCCGAGGGAGCAGGAACAGACGACGGGGCAGGAACGGACGAGGGCGGGGCGGGGGCGAACGAGGGCACGGGCGACCAGTCCCACGAGGCAGGGCAGACCGAACGGGGGAAGGAGCCGGACGTCGGCCGCCGGGTACCGCACCCCCCGCCCCACCGATGGGACGCTTGATGAGGGCCGCCCGGCCATGGTCGCGCCTGCTCCGCCCACCCGGAGCCCGCTCCGTCTTATGGGCATAACGGACACTACGTGCGTGACCATCCGTGTGCCAACAGTTATACCGTCAATGTATTGCGACCCGGTATAACCGGTTGGCCTGCCCATCTCTACTTGGTATGGCCTTCATCCATTGGTGGTATGGCCGCTGCCGCGCCCATCGAGCAGCCCGCGCCCAGGGCCGACGATGAAATCGACGTCCACCGCTGATGCACGCACGAGCCGGTGTCGATCCGCCAGGACTCCCGCCGTTCCAGATCCTCGATCCACACCGGCCGCCGGGTCAGCGGCTCCGCCACCCGCATATGCGCCCAGCCGTGCGCACGAGCGAACTCCGACCGGGCGAACGAGCCCACAACCTCCCCGTCACCATCGACGACCAGCAGCCGCCCGGAGCTGTGGCCAGGCACCGCAGGGGGCCGAGGCGTGCCGTATGACGGCGGAGCGGCGGCGGAGGAGAGCAGACCGTGGTGAACAGCCAGCGCCAACGTCATCGGCCCCGGGCTCGTGGGTACGGCTATGGCGGCGTCGACAGCGGTGCCAGCATCCGCCGAGTGCTCCGGAGTGTCGTCGTTGAATCGGCGGAGGAGTTCCGGGCGCCAGGTCTCGCCGATGGCGACGACAGCGCCGTCGAGCCCCGCTTGCTGCCCTGCGGTGAACGCTGTCGCTTCCGTGCCGGTGACCCATCGTCCGGCGACGAGCAGCGGGGATGGGTCCAGCGCGAGAACCGTGACCAGGGCCCGCCGGTAGTCCGCGAGGGTGAGTGGCGGGTCGCCTTTCGGGTCGTCGTCGTAGGCGGCGTCGCGATCGAGCAGGGCCAGCACGTACGACCGGTACGTCGCCGCGATCGTCGCTTGCCTGGTGCCGCCCATCAGGCCACCGCCGCGTGCGCATCGGCCGCCTGGACCGACGCGGGGAACCGCACCGGGCCGACGCCGTACTCCGACCAGCCGACCTCGCGGGCGTACCGGTCGGCCGCGCCCGCGGTCTCGAACGCCAACACGATCTCCCGCACCCGTTGGCCGTCGCCCTCGAACCGCACGAGCCCGTAGACCGGTTCTTCCGCCTTCATGGGCAGTGGCTCCCCTCGCCATCCGTCCTGCTCCGCCGCGCACCTTGCGGTGACGTTGAGCGTCGATCAGATGACGGGACGTCCCTGCCGCCGATCGGGGACGTTTAGAACGTCTATGATGCTGTCCGTAACGTCCCCGGAAGGAGGGTGTGACAGTGGCGGCCCAGGGAACCAACGAGCACTTGCGGGTGGCCATGGCATCGAGCGGTATGGAGATCGAGACCCTTGCGCGATCAGTCGGCGTGGACCCCAAGACCGTGCAGCGCTGGTTGAAAGGACGCCTTCCCCACCCGCGGCACCGGTGGAAGGCCTCCGACGCACTCGGCCGCTCCGAAGAGGAACTCTGGCCGGAAGCCAGCGCGGCCAGCGCCTCCGGCTCTCTCGTGACCAGCGAGATCGTGTCGGCCTACGCCCGCCGCGCCGACGCGCCATCCCAGCTCTGGTCACGCCTCCTGGACCGCGCCGGGACGACGATCGACCTCATGGGCTACGCGATGCTGTTCTTCCCCGAGCAGCACCCCGACCTGCCCCGCATCCTCGCCGACAAGTGCGCCCAGGGCCTACGCGTCCGCATCGCCCTGGCGGACCCGGAATGCGCCGAGGTCACCGCCCGCGACGAGCTGGAGAACCTCGGCGGGACGCTCCCGGGACGTATCCGCTCGACCGTCGGCCACTTCGAGCCCCTGCTGTCCAACCCCGGTGTGGAGCTGCGCTTCCACCGGGTGCCGCTGTGCAACGCGCTCTACCGGTTCGACGACCAGATGCTCGTCACGCCGTACCTATACAAGCTGCACGGTTTCCAGCACCCCATGCTCCACCTGAAGCGGCACAGCCCCGCCGGCCTCTTCGAGAGCTACGCCCACCAGTTCGAAGCCATCTGGACCGCACCCACCACCAGGCCGCACGACGCCCGACCAGACCGGGAGGCATGACCCGATGGGCCGCGTCGACTACTACCACGACCCCCACGCCCCCACCGCGAACTCCCTGGTCGTCGGAGGGTCCGCCATCGTCGCCGACGCCCAGGGCCGCATCCTGCTCCAGCGGCGCAGCGACTCCGGGAACTGGGCGCTCCCCGGCGGGAAGATGGACATCGGCGAGACCTTCGCTGACTGCGTCATCCGCGAGACCAAGGAAGAGACCGGCTTCGACGTGCGGATCGACCGCATCGTCGGCATCTACTCCGACCCCGGCCACGTCTTCGCCTACGACGATGGCGAGGTCCGCCAGCAGTTCAACATCTGCTGCGCCTGCACCATCACCGACGGAACCCTCCAGGTCAGCGACGAATCCACGGCTGTCGACTTCCACGACCCCGCCACCCTCGACGAGCTGACCATGCACGACAGCATCCGGATCCGCATCCGCGACTACCTCGCTGCCGGCCCACCGGTACTCCGTTGAGACTGCCGAATCTGTCTGTTTAGGATCAAGAAGGCTACTTCTGGGGCTGCGCCACGCGACGGCTGCGCGTGGCCCTGGCGGGCCATGCTCGCCGGCGTGTCGCTGCCTGTGCCGTACCAGGGGTCCGGAGATCGACAGCAACAGCCTGACGAGCTACCGCCAGTCCGCATGGCTGAGGACCTCGATCCGGATAAGATCCCATAGTGCGCGATGAGACTCCGGCCAGTGTCAGCGTTACAGGGAGCGAGCGGTGAGCCCGACCGAGTTCGCCAGTGAATCTCTCGCG
Source organism: Frankia sp. CeTa3Moorea (assembly GCF_978021225.1). NCBI lineage: Bacteria > Bacillati > Actinomycetota > Actinomycetes > Frankiales > Frankiaceae > Frankia > Frankia sp. CeTa3Moorea. The sequence continues at coordinate 6,695 of NZ_CDXDOR010000131.1, forward strand.
CTTGTCGTTCGCGGGAGATTCGACCCGACTAAATTTTCTCCAGGCTGGCTACTTGTAAATCACCTTATAGGGGAAGAACAGACAAGATCGGCAAAGATACAAGCCATTACCCCGCAAATATCAATCTTCGCTGCAGGTTGGCTGAGTGTGCAGGTTACGGAAGATACCTTCTCTCTGAGTACATCGGATCCGACAGAGTATCTCCGACTTCGCGATCTAGCTCTTGGCATCTTCGACATTCTAGAAGATTCTCCAGTCAATGCCATTGGCATCAATAGAAGCTTCCATATCAAAATAGACTCCATCGAGCGTTGGCATTCAATCGGAGACACCGTCGCGCCCAAAAAAATTTGGGAACAGGCGATGCTGCTCCCAGGAACCGTCGGACTGACTGTACGCGGCTCACGCAAGGACGAGTACGCAGGATACATACAGGTAAGATTCGAGCCGTCGAACCTGATTAATCGCGGAATTTTCGTCGAACGCAATGACCATTATATTTTGAAAAAAGTAGACAGACAGCCGAGCACAAGGGAGGAGCTCTTCGGCTTGGAGAATTTGGCCAGCCTCGAAATTCCACCCGCTCCGGGCCATCTGAAGATTGCCGCAGAAATTCTGCGCAGCAACTGGCAGGCGTCGCTGACAGATTCAGCAGATATTGTCAGAATCTTTGCGGAAATGGGGGAATTCCGTGAAGCCTGAATCGCTTCTCGTGACCACTACAAACAATCCAGTTAAGATCGAGATTGGAACCTACGTAGGCGTACCAAAAAAACCATCTTCGGCTATCCATGAAACAGATTCTTCAATTCATGCAGATCGTAATCAAATTAAGTATATGGAGTCGCCTCCGGGTGGCAATAAATCCGCCTATTCTGTTGGCTATCGCGGTACGACCGTCCTTGCAAATCAAGGGTATATAGGTCAAGCGCCCCATCTCGAGTCGGTCACCGAACTCGACATCTGGGAGGGTGTCGTTACAGAAGTTCAGTCCGAAACTTTTTTCGCAACCCTACAGTCACAGAATGAGCCATCACGCTTGACTGTAGAGCTGGAGATAAAAGACGTATCGCTAGACGACAGGAACCTGGTAGCACCGGGTGCATATTTCTACATCTCTATAAAGCGTGTTCGCAATTTGACTGGCCGCCCCACAACGACGTCTTCTATACATTTCCGCCGGCTTCCCACCTGGCAGCCGTCGACCCTCTCTCGCGCGTTGGAAGCGGCTGCGGCGTATCGGGCGGAGCTGGGGTTTGACGATTAGAAGGGACTGCCCACCGGACGATGTTGTTGAAATTTCAATATTTGGCCCCGGCTTGGGTGAATGCTGCCTTCTGCATCTCGGATGGAATGAATGGATAATCGTCGATTCTTGCATCGACCAGCGCACCGGTGCACACCCAGCCCTTTCTTACTTGTCCGAGATTGATGTATCTCCGGAGTCGGTAAAGCTAGTTGTTGCGACACACGCACACAACGATCATATCGCGGGGATATCCAACGTCGTTAGCGCCTGCATCAATGCAGATTTCGTCGTCTCGGCGGCGGCGACTAGCGAAGAATTCTTCGGACTACTAATGTTTGATCGTGAGATCTCGGGGGTAGTAAGGCAGTCCGCATACGATGAGTACCGGAAGGCTCAAGCAGTTCTTGCAGCGCGAGCACGCAATAGCGGTCGTGGAAGAGGCGTTCCCGCCTACCGTCACGCACTCGCAGATCGTCCAATATACAGACGGGCCGAGACTGCCGACCATAGAGCCGCAAACGTAATCGCGTTGTCCCCCTCTGATGAGGCGGTTACAAAAGCTGGCCAGTATTTGACGAGCTTGTACCCGGTACCTGGCGAGCCTCCTCGGCGGCTTGCGCCGCCCGACCCAAACACCTTGGCCGTAGCACTGTGGGTGGAAGTTGGCGATACCTCATTACTGCTCGGCTCGGATCTGACCCGAGGTCCCGGGAAAAATTCTGGCTGGGCCGCTGTCCTGGGCTCGAGTATGAAGCCGTCTTCAAAGGCAGAGGTTTTCAAGATTCCGCATCACGGATCACCAAACGCCCACCACGAAGACGTATGGTCGCAAATGCTCGTGGAGAACTGCGTAGCGCTAGTCGCTCCCTATCGCGCAGGTGTGACGCCTAGACCATCCCTCGACGACGCAAAAAGAATATGCAATCTTACGGATCGCGCCTATGTATCCGCGCGACCAACACTTCCTGCGCAATCAGCTAAGCTCCGGCGGGCAGCATCTGGCCTAGCTACCCTTGCGCGCTCTATCCATGAGGTAGAGGGAATTCCCGGTCAGGTCCGAGCACGCAAGAATCTTGCCGGGGGTGATTGGCGGATAGATGTCCAAAAGCCGGCGGTCAAGCTTGAGCACGCATACGAGGTAACCATACGTGATTGAAGTTCCACACGCCTATTAATTGATCTTGGGTCGGGGTGTCAGAGGCGAATGGGGGTAGCCACCGCTGTAGCAACGTCCATGGAGGTCGACGACGTTGACGTCCACCAGCGGACTGCAGCGCCAAGTTAAGCCCCTGGGGTGCTGGTATTTTCTGTGCCTTCTAAGCGCCAGGTGACGCTGGGCTGGCCCGGCTGCTCACGTCGGGTGCCCTTCCCCAGCCGGGCGCCCGATGATCTGACGGGACACCGGCCGCGTCAAGGGCGCCCTTCGGGCGGTCCTTCGGACTGGCTGCGCCACCCTTGACCCGACCGGCGTCCCGCGCAGGCGAAGGCGCTCTCCGGGGAACGGGACAAAGAAATGGGAGGCACGAGGAGCCGCCGTGGCCCCTCGTGCCGGTCCGCAGCCAGTCCGCAGGATCGTGAGAAACCGCCGAAGACGATGGCAGATGCCGTAAGCCATCCGCGCAGGTCACGCAGCATCTGTCGAGGTCAGCGAGGATTCCGGAAGTCCCTCATAATCCGTCGGTCGTGGGTTCGAGCCCCACCCGCCCCACGCCGTCTGACGTGTCCATTCACGGTGGAGGCTCGAGCAGCCCCGTGTTGATGTTGGTTTAGGCGGCGAGAGCGTGCGCGGGGCGGACCGTCCGCGGGACTGGTAGCCAGGGCGTGCCGGCGAGGGCGAGGCGGATGGCGTCGATGGCGGTCAGGCCGTGGTCGCGGGCGGAGACGAGGTAGGAGCGCACGCGCAGGTAGGCGGCCAGCGTGGTGGGGGTGTGCCAGTAGCCCGAGACGGCCTGGTGGCGTTTCGGGAGGCGGATCGCCTGCTCGCTGGCATTGTTCGTCCAGGGGATCGTGAAGTTGGTGGTGAAGAGCCAGACCTGGTCGGCCTTCGCGGCGAGCCGGCGGGCCAAAACCAGGCCGGGATGGTTGCGGTCGTCGGCCCAGGGGCGGGACAGGTTCGCGAGTTCGCCGATGCGGACGTCGGCGTCGTAGGGGGTCCGCAGGCCGTCGATCGTGGTCTGGTCCAGGCGGTTCCTGCCGGCGGCGCGGGCGGCGACGACGAGGTGGCCGGCCTCGCGGAGCAGGTCGATGAGCCGGCCGGCCCACTTCTGGACCTTCGGCGCGAGCGTCAGCACCGCCCGCAGCGAGCGAATGAGGTGCGAACAGCACAGTTGCACGCCGGTGAGGGTGGGGTCGTACTGGTGCCAGCCGGCGTAGTCGTCCCGGGTGAACAGGCCGTGCCAGCCGGTCAGGACGCCGGTGGTGTCGATCGCTTCCGACGACCGGGAGCTGATCGCCGCGTACCAGACCAGCCCGGGCGTCGGGGTGCGTACGACCAGCAGGTGCGGGGTGCCCGACAGGACGGTGCCGGTGGCCTCGTCCAGGTCCTTGCGCAGCACGTTGACGGGCGACTCGTCACCGCAGAGCACCGGCTCGGCCCGCAGCGCGGCTTTCATCGCCTCGTCGAAGCCGGCAGCCTCCAGGTCCTGGGTGAGCCGTTCGTTCGCGCGGGCGACGAACCCGGACGAGACCGGCACCCCGAGCAGCCCGTCGATCACCATCGCGGCCCGCTGGACCGGCACGTTCGCCTCCGAGGCGAGCAGCACCGCCGCGCCGTGCAGCCTGGGCCCGTAGGACACCGCGCCCGCCGCCGCGTGCCGCACCCCCGGAACCACGGCGGTGGTGACCTTCCGGCAGCACGCGCAGCGCCGCCGCGGCAACACCCACTCGACCTTCTCCAGCACCGGTTCGCACAAGTCCCAGACCTGCGCCCACCCGTCCGCCAGCACCCCCGCGTCGGACAGATCCGCCTGGCACGACGAGCATTCCGACGGCGGGTCCGCCGACAACGACCGGTCCGGCTCCGCCTCCCGGGCCAGCCCCGACCCCGGATGGCCCGGCTGCCCGCCCGGCTTCTTCTCCTTCGACCGGACCCGCTCCGAGGACGCCCGCCGCTCGGCCTTCCGCTTCTCCCGCGCGCCGATCGGCTCCTTCGACGGCGGCACAGAGGAGTTCGTACTGTCCATCGACAACCGCCGACGCAGCTCGGCGAGTTCGAGCTCAAGTTCCTCGACCCGCCGCACGGCCCGGTCCCGCTCGGCGCGCACCGCGCCAAGCTCCACCTCATGCCGTGCGGCCGAGTCCTCCACGACCCGACGCAGCCGCTCGTTGACCGACGCCAACCGCTCGTTCGCCGCCACCGACGCGGCCTGCCCGGCGGCGAGTTCCTCGATCCGCGTCTCGGCAGCCGCGAGACGCGACTCCCACGACGATGCGGACAGCTCAGCCACAGCTCTGATCATCCACGCCCAGCCACCAGGATCAAGCAACGACCACAGCGCGTCCCCGCAACACAAACCCCAAGGTCAGCGGGCTACCCCGGCGCACCCGTGAATGGACACGCCCCCGAGTCATCAAACGAGCCCGCCACAACAGCTATCTCGTCAAACGCGATACCCACATCACCACCCGTCACGTCGGGCCACCAACCGTAACGCTCCCGCGTGTCGCTTAATTCAGCGGCATTGACTCTAGAGCCGACACAGAGAATATGCATACCTTCTCAAAATAGAGAGGAACACTCAGGTGGGAACCCCATGCAATCGCAAATCATTCGCAGAATTCACGTAGCCCCCGCAGAGCCCATCAGCGCGGCCCGGTCTTGCCGTGTTCATGCTTGCCACGCCGACCGCCGCCTATTTCCTCCGGGCACCCGACTGTCACCCTTGTCACGGTCCAGCCCTCACAGAGACGCGGCTCGAACCCGCTGCACGAATCGAGCCGGCGGGGCTCGGGTGCTCCCCCGAAGGCACCCGAGCCCCCGCGAGGCGCACGCCGGCCCGTCGCACATCTGTCGTGGCGCGCGAGTGCCGCCGTCGGACCGCGACCGGCGCGGCGGACGCCCGGGGAGTCGCCGGGGGCACCGGGCAACAGCGAGTCCTCCGGTCGGCGAGGCCCATCGAGGGGTACCCGCCTTCTCCCGTCAATGCCGCTGGGCGTGGTCTCGCGTCATCTGTGGGTGGACTGCTGCCGACCGAAACGGCCGGGAGTCCGCGACGGGGCCGCGTTGCCCGAGGCGCTCGCACCGTGGCAGGGCCCGGCCAGCCCGCCCCGCGACGGGAAGCGAAACGGCTGTGCCACAGGCTGTCCCGCCTCGGCAGCCGGATCACTCGCCACGCCCGACCGCCCCGAAGGACCCCTGGACGTGGACCGGCTGCCTGGCCCGCGGCCAAGGACCTCACCCATGAACGGTCGGGACCAGAGCCCCAGGTCAGCGACGTAAGCCGGCGTTTCCGCCGCGGCTTTCGAGGGTGACACGGGTGCTGGGACAGCCGAATTTGCGCACAGAAAGTCACGACACCAGCTTGACAATGAAAATCATCTCCATTTACGTTTCTGACGATTCTCCACCAGTCCGGTGGGGTTCTCACTTCATGCCATGTGAGCGGGGGTGGCCGGTGTCGGACCGGTACGGCGACATCACCTACGGGCCGGAGTGGTCGGCCCGGTGGGAACGTGACTTCGGCACCCGGCCCGACACCGAGGACGCGGTGCGGTGCCTGGCCGACCTGTCCGGTGGCAGGCCGCTGCTCGAGCTCGGCGTCGGCACCGGGCGGATCGCTCTCCCGCTCGCGGGGCGCGGAGTGCCGGTGCACGGGGTCGACAACTCGTTGTCGATGCTCGACCAGCTGCGTGCCAAACCGGGCGCGGACGCCGTGACGGTCCTGGAAGGGGACATCGTGACGGGCGAGTTCGGCGGGCCGTTCGCCGTGGTGGCCATGCCGAGCTACACGATCTCGGCGATCACCTCGCAGGACGAGCAGGTGGACTGCTTCGCCAACGCCGCCCGCCACCTCACCGAGGACGGCTGCTTCGTCCTGGAGGCCATGGTGCCGCGCAGCGAGGCCCTCCTCTCCGGCGCGCAGCGGACGGTCCGGATCGAGCCCGGGGAGGTCGTGCTCCACGTGACCACCCCGGTGGACCCGCTGAGCGGAGTGGCGTCGGCCTGCCACGTCTACCTCCGCCACGGGGAGACGCCGCAGCTGCGCCCGCTGCAGGCACGGCACGCGTGGCCGGCGGAGCTCGACCTGATGGCCCGGCTGGCGGGGCTGCGCCTGCTGCACCGCTGGGGCGGCTGGGACCGGCGCCCGTTCGGTACCGACAGCCTCAAGCACATCTCGGTCTACGGCCGGCGAGCCGCGTGACAGCCCCGTCGACGCGGTCGATGCCGGTCGGGGCGACGCTCGCCGTCGCCAACGGAGCCTGGAACTTCGACGGCCCCGTCATGGCCGCCGGCTTCGTCGACCACGTGCGCCGCTCCGTCCCGTTCTACGACGCCGGCCACGGGCTGGCCGCGGAGCTCGCCAGCACGTTCGTGCGCCCCGGCGGGCTGGGCTACGAGTTCGGCACCTCGACGGGGCAGCTGCTGCGCACGCTGGCGACGTCCGCCGAACGCAACCGGGCCGCGTCCTGGGTCGGGGTGGAGCGGGTGCCGGAGATGGTCGAGTCGGCGCGCCGGCACTGCGCCGGGCTGGGCAACGTCAGCGTGGTGGAGGCCGACCTCACCGACTTCGAGCTCCGTCCCTGCGACTTCGCCGTCGCCTACCTGACCCTGAACTTCCTCGACGAGAAGCCGCGGGCGGACGTGCTCGCCCGGGTCCGCCAGTCGTTGCGCGAGGGCGGTGGGTTGTTCGTCTTCGAGAAGGTGCTGACGCCGGACCCACACCTGGCAGCCGTCATCGACCTGCTTCACCTCCGGTTCAAGCGGGCCAACGGACTCAGCCCGGAGGAGATCCTGAACAAGGCGGACAGCCTGGCTGGGATCCTGCAGCCGGCGACGGCCGAGGAGTACGTCGACCTGCTGCGGGCCGCGGGGTTCCGCCGGGTCACCTCCGTGATGCGGTACCTGTGCTTCGAAGGGTTCCTGGCCCAGTGAGAGATCCCTGGCGCCTCGCGCTGGCCGACGCCCGCGCCCGCCGGCAGCTGGCAGTCGTCGCCGCGATCCTGCTGGCGCTGACCGCCACGTCGGTCGGGATGGGCCTGCTGCTGGCACGGGTGCTGGCCGACGTCATCGGCGGCGACTCCCTGGGGGACGTCGCGCCGCTCCTGGGCGCCGTCGTGGCGGTACAGGTCCTGCGCTGCCTGCTGCTCTGGTGGCGGCGGGTCGTGGCGGTACGCGCGGCCGGGGAGGTCCGGGCCTCGATCCGGCGCCGCCTCGGTGAGGCACTGCTCGCGCTCGGCCCCGCCGGGCTCGCGGACCGGCGCACCGGCTCGGTGCAGTCGACCGTGGTGGACGGGGTGGAGAGCCTCGACCCGTTCGTGGCGCTGTTCGCCCCGCAGGCCATCGCCGCGATGATCGGGGCCGGCGCCACCACCGCGGTGCTTGTCATGATCGATCCGGTCATCGGGATCACGGTCGGCGTGTGCGCGGCGGCGGCACCCGCGGTGCCGCGGCTGTCCCGCCGGCTGCTGCGCTCCCGCTACCTGCCGTGGTGGAAGTCCTACACCCGCATGTATGCCGACAACCTCGACGCCGTGCAGGGCATGACCACCCTGAAAGGGCTCGGCGCGAGCCGCCGCCGGGCGGACGAACTGGCCGCGCAGGCCGACGAGTTCCGCCGGCACTCGACCCGGCTGAACGCGGTCGTGCTCGTCTACGTGGGTCTGGTGACGCTACTCGTCGGCGGTGGCAGCGCCGCCGCGCTCGCCGTCGGCTCGCTGCGGCACGCGGGCGGCGGGCTGAGCACGGTCGAGCTGTTCACGGTCCTGCTGCTGACCCGGGAGTGCTTCCGCCCGGTCCGGGAGCTGCAGGAGGCCTACCACGCGTCGTACTCGGCCATCCCCGCCGCGCGGGCGGCCCGCGAGCTCATCGAGGCCGGCCAGCAGGCTGCGCGCCGGCCTCGCGGCGGGGAGCCGCCGGCGGCACCGCCCCACGATCCCCAG
>NZ_CDXDOR010000132.1:0-14475 GCF_978021225.1 Frankia sp. CeTa3Moorea
GGAGTATCTCTGTCTTCTCCTCTCCTTCCCCCGGGTACCGGGCCCGGCCAGGGCGGGCCGCCGCTCGGACCTGGGCCGGCTATGACTACCGCGACGGTGGGCGCACCCTCGAAGGCGCCGCCATCCGTGTCGCCCAACGGGTTGCAGCGATCTGGCGCAACCACACGACCAGCCTCTTCCGGCGGGCACGGGTACCGTCGAGGAGGCGGCAGGGAAGGCCTACGGCGTGCCTACCGGGAGAGTTGCCGGGGTAAAGCCGGGCACCGCCCCTACTGGTCGGTACACGGTGAACACGAGAACCGTTCCGGTCTCGCCCACCCGCGCCCGCCCGCGTCCAGTGGGGCGGCGAGCAGGCCCACGGCCGGCTGACCGGCCGGGCGAGGCGGAGCCGTCGTAGTGTGCGCCGGGCGCGGGAAAGCCGCGCACAGGGGAAAGGACGGCAGCACGTCCGCGGTTCGCAGGCTGAAAGGCCAGGAGGACGCCGGTGAATACCGGGGTGCCGTGGCCGGGCCTCGTCGAGGCTCGGGCGCGGGTACCGGGGATTCAGATGAAACCGCACCGTTGGGCGGCCGACGGCCGTGAGCGTCGGTTTATTGACTTACATAACCTCGTGGCAGGCTCGGCTGGTGCTGATCCTGGCCTGGCATCGGGTCCGGGGGGGGACAGAGGGCTCGCACGGCCGGGGTGGACGGGCGGACCGGCCGGGCCATCGAGGCCGGGCGTGGTGTGGAGGAATTTCTTTCCAATATTCGCGTGAAGCTGGAGAGGCAGCGGTTCCGGCCGTTGCCGGTCCGGGAGACAAAGATTCTGAAGGGTGCCTGAAAATGGTGCCGGTCAGGGATTCCCGTGACCCGTGGCCAGGTCGTCCTGGCAGCCCTTCTCCTGGTCCTGGAGCCGATCCTGGAAGTGGCCTTCCTTCCCTCCAGCTACGGATTTCGCCCGGGCCGGCGGGCGTATGACGCGATAGCTGAGACCCACAACTTCGCCACCCAGGGATACGAGTGGATGTTCGAGGGGGACATCGAGGCCTGTTTCGACAACATCTCGCACTCGGTCGTCATGGGCCGGCTGCGGAAAAGGGTCACTGGCAGGCGCGTTCCCACGCTGGTGAAGGCGTTTCTGAAGGCTGGGATCCTCGGTGAGGATCAGGTCAGCACCGGTGGTCTGACAGCACGCAACCGGCCACGGTATGACCGGCGCGTAAACGTGTGGAGGGCCCGGTGCCCAGTAATGGGCACGCCGGGTTCGGGGGACGGCCCGGGGAGACGGGTCGGTGGAAACACCAGCACCGCGCCCCGGGCCGGTCACACCTCGCCAACAAGGCGGTCGGTGACGTCCGCCGGAGGGCCACCCACCGGATCCGCGGCCGCCGCGGCCGCGCTACCGACCCCGAATACACGATCAAAGGACTTCTCGTCCGGGGCCCCGCGGACGCTCACCCCGGTCGGCCGTAACCGGATCCTGACCACCCTGGCAACCCTCGGCGGCGAGGCCGCCTTCGAGATCGACGCCGCCTGGCGCGCGAAGAACCTCCTGCTCGAATACACAGAGCACACAGAGCACATGGCTTCAAGATTCAGAACGGGATCTCGCGCCTGATTGTCAAGGACGCCCGCAAGGTTTGGAAGAAGCGGGCTGGTTCACCCGCCGGAGATATGACTGTGACCAACGGGCGGACGCTTCAGGATCTTCCCGGCCTCTCGGGTAGGTGGAAAACCCGGCCTCTCGGGTAGGTGGAAAAGTTGCGCATAGGGCAGTAGACTACTGAATCATTATGGACACCATACATTCCTTCCGATCCCGGTGGCCCCGGACACCGAGACACCGTGGCCGTCGAGCCATGGTGACGGTGCTTGGCGCCCTCGTCATTCCATCGGCTCTGTTCCTCAGTGGCTGCGGCCAGAGCTACAAGCAGGACAACGGCGGCGCCGTGCCCGTGCCGCGGTCCAGTACCGAGAGTTTGCAAGGCACGGCACCCCGGCCGGCGCCGGCCGGGGTCATCGGCCATGTTACGAATGGCTTGGCACAGACGGCGGTCCCCAGCCCTCCCGGCGGAAAATTCTAAGAACCTGTTTAAATCTCGTCTTGACCTCGGACGCGCGCCGAGCGCCAGGGATCGGACTCCGGCGCTCGGCGTGCCAACCGGTCGACAGCCTGCTTTATCGGGGTGGGATATGGGACCGGGGTAATTCTAAAACAGCTTTTTAGGTCGGTGGCCTAGGGGATTCGCACCCCTGGGCAGGTAGAGGCAGGGTGACAGGGTGATCCCGAAGAGCCAATCCTGCAGCCGTTGACCTGTCCGTGGTCTTCCCGACGGGCTGACGAGCGGGAGTGACCCGGTCGGGTCGCGCGGGTCGAGCACATCCTCGCCCCACCTACACCACATCCGACCGAGTTACGAAACAACCTTTTATGGGATACGGGTGTTTGACGGCAAGGCCAGCGCTAGCGTCGGGCAGCGGAATGTGCGCTTTCGGTGTCGCTGGTGGGGTCCAGCCGCCGTAGTGTCTCGTCTGCGCTGTGCTCCACCCGTTGCATCGTGAGGTGCAGGATCGGCGGGGTCATCACGGTGGTGACGAGCGCCACGAGAACCACCACCGTGTAGGATGCCGTGTTCAACACGCCGAGGCGCAGCCCCACTCCGGCGACGACCAGGCCGATGACCCCGCGGGCGTTGAGCCCGGCGCCGAGCGCGAGGGCCTCCCAGTGGCCGAGCCGGCTGGCCCGGGCGCCGAGGTAGGCGCCGGCGAACTTGCCTGCGACGGCAAGCAGCAGGACCACCAGGCCGGCGGCGAGGACCGACAGGTCGGTGAGCTTGCCGAGATCGACCCGTAGCCCGGCGGTGGCGAAGAAGATCGGCGCCAGCACGGTGAGCACCACCGTCCGCAGCGGCGCGACCCGGTCGGGAGCGAAACCCCGGCTGGAACCGATGACGATGCCGGCGATGAACGCGCCGAAGACCGCCTCGAGTCTCAGCGCCTCCGTGGCCGCCGCCGCGGCCAGGATCAGTACGGTGATGGCCACGATGTGGCCACCGCCGTGGCGCGCCGTGCTGGCGTATCGAAGTGCCCTTCGGACCGTCGGAGGACCGGCTACCAGGGCGGCCAGCACGGCGCCGAGCACGCTAACCACCGGCACGGCGATGTCACTGCCACGCACGCCCGTGGTCGCCATCGCCGACATCATGGAGAGTGCGGACCACCCGGCCACGTCGTCGACTGCGGCCGCGGCCAGGGTGAGCTGGCCGACGTTGCGGTCCAGCAGGTTCATGTCGATGAGGATCTTCGCGGCTACCGGGATCGCGCTGACCCCGAGCGCGACGCCGAGGAACAGCGCGAACACCAGCCGATGGGCGCCGTCCGCGACGAGAGAGCCGGGCAGCAGCAGACCCGCCAAGACGCCGAGGCCCACCGGAACCAGCAGCCCGGCGAGGCCGACCCGGGCGGCGGTCAGACCCCGGCGCCGCATCATCTGGATGTCCATCTCTATGCCGATGAATCCGACCAGCAGAATCACGCCGAGCTGGCCGACGGCGTCGAGGAGATGGAACTGGTCGGCCCGTGCGGGCAACAGCCAGCCGGCGAAGCCAGGCGCGAGCGTGCCGAGCAGGGATGGCCCGAGGATCACGCCGGTGAGGAGTTCACCCACCACTGCCGGCATTCCCAGCCGCATTGCCGCCCGCCCGAGGAGATAAGCCAGCCCGAGCAGGACGGCGATCTGGAGCAGGAAAACGAGAAGCACATGGGACGACAGCGCGGCTACCGGGCCGGATGCGTTGACCATCACTACTCCTGGGAAGGGCAGGCGGACGTCTAAACCGACGGTGACGCCGAGCACGAGCGAGAGTGGGAGGATGAGGTAAACCGCGGGTAGGTCCGATGCGCTGCGTATATAACCGTTGCTCCCCCCGGGCCGGCGAGCGTTTCTCAGTAGATCATCGGGTCAGCCGCCAACCGCCCGCATGATGGTTTTTGCGTACGTGTCGTAGGCGTTGCCCTCGGTCAGGAGCAGACGGGGGATGACGAGCTCACATTCCAGTAGCCGCAGCACACGGTGTTCGTCCCGCAAGCCGTCAACCCGGCCGAAGATCAACGGTCCGTATCGGTTTTCCAGTGCTTCATACACACCGTACGCCCACTCACGCTCGGCTGGTGTCGGCTGGATCACTTCGTTCCGGCCACCGAACCGTTCGTGTGCCCACCAGCCGCCGTCCCGGGCGACTCTTTTGCGGACCGTGTGGCTTAACTTTCCGTCTAGGAAGACGAAGGAGAGTTCCCCCTGGGTCAGGATCGATGAAAGAAAGGGCTGGACACAGACGTGATGAGTGGACACCAGGTCACGGAGCAGGGTCTCGGGTTCCGTGTCGCAGCGTGGTGCCAGGCCCGTCGTCGACGTTGCTTTGTGGCCGTGCCGGACGAAGTGCGTTGCTGAGGTGCTCGGCCCGCTCCGTGAGACCCGGAAGGTGCGCCAGGAGCCGGCCGAGACGGTTGGCTTGATGACGACATGGTCCCATCCGGTCTGGGTCATGAGCGTGTCAATCGTCACGTCCTCGCCCCGGGAAACCCACCGGGTCGGGATCACCGCGATGCCGTCCTGTTCGAGATCTGACAGGTACCGCCGTTTGTCGAGCGTCCCGACGGCCACCCGCATCGAGTTCAGAATGGGAATCTTCCCGTCCAGCTCCAGGTAAAGTCTCCGGATCTTGTCAAGGAAGTCGGGCCGCTCGTGGAAGCCGCGGCACATTCGTAGGTTCACGCCATCGAACGCTGTCCAGTCGACGGCGTGCACGTTGTCGAGGTGAACCGCGACTGCCGTGACACCGTAGTCAGCCAGGGTAGTAACGATCTGTGGGTACTCCGCATGCTGCGAGTCCAAATGTAGGTAGGCGATCGGTCGCCCAGTGGTAACGGCTTTCATTCATCCTTCCTCAGTAAGGCCGCGCGGTTAGCGAATTCGCTGGCCGTCGCGCTGTCGCTGGGGCGGCGTACAAGCAGGCGTAGGCGTCGGACCGCCGTGTCCGCCCCGTCCCACAGATAGGCGGCGGTGAATCCGGCGAGCAGGGCGTACGGCCGCAGCCGGATCACCCACCGCAATCGGGTGTTGGCCGGCACGGGTAACCGGTCCAACCAGGTCGCGGTGCCCTCAGGTCGTAGTTCCGCGGGTTCCACCAGGTCATGAGCTGAAATATCTCGTCCCCGGTCCCCGCCGATCGCCAGCCACCACAGCTTAGGCAGCGGCGCGGTGACGTTCTGGACGCTACGGACCGTTGGTAGCTTGACACCGTGATCCAGCCGCCAGCGTGCGCGGGCAGCGAGGTTGGCCTGTAGCCGGCTCTGTATCCAATGCACGGTTTCCGGCGGCAACCACCGCCACAGCGGGGCCCGGGAGTAGAACAGCGTGGATTGGAGACGCTGCCGGACGCGGCGGTGCTTCGGGGTCTCCCGAGTGGTGTCGCCCTCGGTGTCGACGAGCCATCGGGTGAGCGCTGAACGGGTGCTGCCCACGGACCAGAAGACCATCATGTCGAGCACGTGGGACAACACGAAGAAGCGAGGGTCCGCGATCGCGGCAGTGTACTTTTCACGGACCATCGCGCGCAGCATGTGCCAGTCCTGGCGAGTGGCTCGGTTCACCCGCTCGATATACGCCCGGTCCAGGTGCCCGGAGCGGACGTCGTCCTGGACAATGTTGGCGAGATGCCAACTGGTCACCAGCGCCAGCGCGATTCCCTGGCTGTAGTAGGCGTCGATGATGCTGCCCGCGTCGCCTACCATTGCATAGCGCTGCGGGCTGACGAACGTGTCGGTCCAGTGCTGGACGTTGCGGTAGGTCCGGAACTCAAGGAGCGACTCCGGTGCGATCACCTTGTCGAGGACGGGGTGCCGCCGGATAAGATTCCAGAACTGCTCCTGCGGAGTTCGGCCGGGTGGCGCCGACCGCTGGTCGAAAGTCGCACCGACGCTGATCCGGTCCTTCGAGAGCCGGATGACCCAGATCCAGTAACCGTCCCCCCACAAATGTACGGTGTACAGGTCGCGTTGCGTATTGCGGCCGTTAGGGAAGGTATGCTTCCACTCGTCACCGAACAGACCGTCGGTCACGCCCTCGAACTGGCCCCAGACGGCCGTCGTCTGAAATCCGTCAGTCAGTTCCCGCCGCTCCGCGGCATGTCCGCGGCCACGGGCCAACAACCGGTTGCGCCCAGAACAGTCGACGACCCAGCGCGCCCGGATGATGTTACTGTTTCCGGTTGTGCCGTCAAGCCATTCCACCTGGTGCCAGTCCGCTCCCGGGGAGATCTGTATGTCGCTCACTCGGGCGGTGTCGACGAAAGTTATTCCAGCACGCCGTCGGACGGCCGCGCACATCGCATCCTCCGCTTCGGGGCGGACGATCTGCATGTCGAGGAACATGCAGCGGAACCACTTCTTGTCGGGCGCAAGATCGTAGAGATAGTGCGGCGGATGCGGGTCGGCATTGATGGCCCACTCGGTGGCGTCACGGAAGTCTGATCTGTTCTCCGTGCCGTGGGAGAACCATACACCGAGTTTCGCGAATGATTTCTCGGTGATGAATTCGTCCAGCTCGCCCACAGTGCGGAGAAAAGCACTTGTGAAGACTAGGAACGACTCTCCGACCTTGTAGCTGTGTTTCTTGTCGCGAAGGTTGTCGATCAGCGTTACTCGCAGGCCTCGTTTGGCAAGCTGAAGGGCGTTCGCCAGGCCTACGATGCCGGCACCGACTACCACGACATCAGTTTCGGAGGTCGTCCGCCGAATAGTCGGCACGCCCCCCATTGAATGGGCTTTCTCGTTGGTCATCAAATCAGGGATTTGTCGAAGTTGCAGGGGGGCGCGGGTCGGCCTCGTCTGCCGGCTGGATTTTCGCACTTGGTCTCGCATGCTTGGTCTCGCATGAAATTTACTTCGTCATAAGTGCACAGGGCTGGTGTCGACGATATCAAGGGGCTTGTGTTGGCCAGCTCGCTCACCAGCAGCTCAGTGGGCTCGACGAGGTGGACATCTCCCTCCACTCAGAGCGTCCCACACGAACTGGCGGGCTGCCCGCGCCGACGTCGGATGCGGGGGCAGCGCCATGATCAGGCTGGGGTACCGCGCCAGTCGCCGCGGCTCCGGCGCCTGGCATCCCAAGGCTGCCGGCAGTGCTGTCTGCGTTCTCGGCATGGGCACAGCCTGAGCGACGGACCGGCGTGCGGGGACGGGAGAACTACCTGTTTCACTACCTGTCCGCCCACCTGTCCGCCCCAGTTGTGTCCCCCCGCAGGTAGCGGGACGGTGTTGTATGTGTCCGGACCTGGAAGGTCGAACCTGCCGGCGGAACTGACCAGCTTCGTCGGTCGCAGACGGGAACTGGCAGAGGCATTGCGGTTGCTGTCCGGCGCCCGGTTGCTCACGCTGACCGGGCCCGGGGGGGTCGGGAAGACCCGCCTCGCCCTTCGGCTCGCGGTGGACCGGCAGCGCGCGTTCCCCGACGGTGTCTGGATCGCCGAGTTGGCCGACCTCGACGACCCGTCACTGGTCGCCGACGCGGTCGCCGAGGCGATGGGCCTGCAGCGCCTCTCCGGGCGATGGACCGCGGCGACGCTCGCCGCGCACCTTGCTCCGCGCAGGATCCTGCTCGTGCTCGACAACTGCGAGCACCTCGTGGACGCGTGTGCCCGGCTCGTCGACACCCTGCTGCGCGCGGGCCCGGGCCTGCGGGTCATCGCAACCAGCCGCCACCTGCTCGGGGTGGCCGGGGAACGGGTGCTGGGGGTGCCCCCGCTGAGGGTGCCCCCGGTGCCGGCCCCGGGCGCGGACCAGTCCGCCTTGGCTGGCGGGCTCGTCCAGTACGAGGCGGTGAGCCTGCTGGCGGAACGCGCGGCAGCGGTGCTCGGGGAATTCAGCCTCGACGAGGGCAACTGGCGGACCGTCGCGTTGCTGTGCCATCGCCTGGATGGCATCCCGCTGGCGATCGAACTGGCGGCTGCTTGGCTCCGGACACTGTCCCTGGAGCAGATCCTTGATCGGCTCGACAACCGCTACAGCCTGTTGACGCGAGGCAACAGGGCCGGGCCCCGCCGCCAGCAGACCCTGCGCGCGCTGATCGACTGGAGCTTCGGCCTGTGCAATCCCGACGAGCAGCAGATGTGGGCGTGCCTGTCGGTGTTCGCCGACGGGTTCACGTTGGAGGCGGCTGAGCAGGTGGGGGGTGCCAGGTGCCCGCCGGCAGTCGTGCTGGACGTGCTGAGCGGGCTGGTTGACAAGTCGATTCTGGTCCGTGACGACGACGAGGGGACGGTCCGGTTCCGGATGCTGGACACCATTCGCCAGTACGGCCAGGACCGCCTGCGCGAGTCCGGTCGGGAGCAGGACGTGCGCCGTCGGCATCTCGCCTACTACCGCCGGATGGCGGCCCTCGCCGACGCTCAGTGGTGCAGCCCGGCCCAACTGGACTGGATCAGGCGGATCCGGAGCGAGCAAGCGAACCTACGGGTTGCGCTGGACTTCTGCCTCACTACACCGGGCCTGGCGGAGACCGCTCTGTCCATCATGGTGGCCCTGTGGCAATACTGGGCCGCCATCGGGCTGCTCAGCGAGGCGCGTTTCTGGTTTGATCGGGGGCTGAGCAAGGCCACGGAGCCGGACGGGATCCGGGCCATCGGTCTGCAATCGGCCGCCCACGCCGCGTCCCTCCAGGGCGACATCACCGCGGCGGCGTCACTGCTGGCCGAGGCTCGCGATCTGGCCGCTAGGCTGCACGACCAGCGGGTGCTCGCACACATCGCCTGCGTCGAGGGCAGGCTCGCCGCCATCAGCGGGGACAGGCCGGCGGCGGTGGAGCGCAGTCAGGACGCCCGCCGCCGGTTCGCTGACCTCGACGAGCCGTTCGGCCTCGCCCAATCACTGCTCTATCTCGGGCTGGCCCACGGAATCCGCGAGGAACAGGACGCGGCGGCGACCGTCTTCGCGGAATGCGTGGCGTTGACCGAGCGCTTCGGTGAATACTGCTTCCGCTCGTTCGCTCTGTGCGGCCTCGGCCTGGCGGCCTGGCAGCTAGGCGAGTTGGAGCAGGCGATGGAGCACCATGCCGCGGCCATCTCCCTCAAATACGCGTTCCACGACCATGCCGGCATCGCTGTCGCGCTGGAGCAGCAGGCGTGGGTCATGGCCTCGGCCGGCCGGCACCACGAGTCCGCGGTCCTGCTCGGCGCGGCCGGGCGGATCTGGCGTGAGACCGGGGCGTCGATCGCCGCCTTCGGGCTCGCCCCGTTCCACCAGCGATGCGAGGCGTCCCTGCGACGCGTCCTAGGTCAACGGAAGCTCGAACGCGCCCTGGCGCAGGGCGCGGAACTCGACCTGGACGAGGCCGTCGCCGCGGCTACCCAGGGCACCGGGACTCCTGTCGCCCACCCCGTCGTTCCCGCCGGCGAGCCGGAGGTGCCTCTGACCCCCCGGGAGCGTCAGGTGGCGGACCTCGTCGCCCGCGGCCTGAGCAACAAGGAGATCGCGAGCTACCTGGTGATCGCCCAGCGCACGGCGGAAGGTCACGTCGAGCGCATTCTCGGCAAGCTCGGTTTCACCTCACGGGCCCAGATCATCGCGTGGGTAAAGGACAGCAGCAGGAGCCCCCAGGAACGTACGTGTGAGCCGCAGCGACATGTTGGCGAGCGCGAGCGGATCGCCCCTACCCCGCCCCCGCATCCTCATGGAGATTCTGTAGGTGGAGATTCTGTAGGCGTACAACCTCACGGGTAGTTACGGGCAGCGACTTCGCTGGCGACTGTGGATCATCGACCTCGAGCGGGCGGAGGTCGTCGTGCTGGCCTGCCAGTACCGTCCCCGGGTACAGAGGGCACCCAACCCGGTCGTGTCCATCTCATGTGGAACGTGACAACCCAGTCGAGGTCCAGGTGGAGGTTTTCCGCCTGCTGGGCTGACCGTGAGGAACCAGGGCGACGTCAAAGTAGGTGCGGCGTGGCGTCTTGAGTTTGTGGTCGGCTACTGCTAGGGGTCGGGCCGCGAAGGGCCCTGGAACGCGGCAGACGCGGCACCTACAGGAAGATCTGAGTTCTCACGCAAAGGTCTTCCAGAAGCAGGTGCCGCGTCCGTGTCTGTAGTGTCCCCCATGGTGTGGCTTGAGTGTCAGCAGGAGCAGGTCGAGGTCTCGACAGCCGCGCAGGTCGCGGGGCTGGTCGCGGTGTTGCGGCGGGTACCGGACTGGCGCGACCCGCGGGGTGTTCGCTACGAGCTCGCGCCGGTCCTGGCGTTGTGGGTCGCGGGCAATATTGCAGGTCACGACACCACCGTGGCGGTGTGGGAGTGGGCCTGCGCCCTCCCGGTCGGGGTGCTGGCCGGCCTCGGGTTCCCTCGTCGGGTGCCGTCGGAGCGCACGATCCGGCGGATCGTGGAGGAAGGCCCGCCCGGGTGGTTGGACCAGGCGCTGTCGGGCTGGACCGCCGCGGCCG
This sequence comes from Frankia sp. CeTa3Moorea, assembly GCF_978021225.1. NCBI lineage: Bacteria > Bacillati > Actinomycetota > Actinomycetes > Frankiales > Frankiaceae > Frankia > Frankia sp. CeTa3Moorea. Next base: position 10,469 of record NZ_CDXDOR010000132.1, read on the forward strand.
CGCCCGGGCCCGCGGACCCGGGCGGCCTGGTAGCGGTGGCCTTCGACGGGACGGTGATGAAGGGCGCCCGTTCCCGCACGCCACAGGGGTCGGTGCGCCAGGAGGCGGTCGTCGAGGCCGTCCGCCACGACACCGGGGCCGCGCTCGGGCATCAACGGGTCGTGGCCGGCGACGAGATCGCCTCGGTACGGATGCTGGTCAACCGGGTGTGTGACCACAACACGCTGGTCACGACCGACTGCCTGCACGCACACGAACCCTTGGCCCGGGCGATCCGGGCGAAGGGCGGCCACTGGCTTTTCTCGATCAAGGGCAACCAGCCCACCGTGCGGGCGAAGCTGGCCAAACTGCCGTGGGACGAGTTCGGAAACCAGCACGTGACCCGGGAGAAGGCCCACGGCCGGATCGAGGAACGCGCGCTGAAGGCGTTGCCCCCCTCCGCGCCGTCCCTGGTCGGGTTCCGAGGTACCCGGCAGGTGGTCAAGCTGGCCCGGACCACCCGCCGTAAGAAGACCACGACCAGCCCGGCTGCGACCTCGACCGAGGAGTTCTACCTGGTCACGAGCCTGTCCACCGACCAGGCCAGCCCCGCGCAGCTGGCCCGGTGGGCTCGTGGCCACTGGACGGTCGAGGCCATTCACCGTGTCCGCGACCGGACCATGGACGAGGACCGCCACACCATCCGCACCAAGAACGCCGCCCTGAACTGGGCCACCGCCCGCGATACCACGATCAGCGCACTACGCCTGGCAGGCTACAAGAACATCAGACAGGCCCGCCGAGCCACCATCAGAGACCCTGGGCTCCTCCTCCAGATCATCGCCCTGACCAGCCAAAACAGACTTTGACGGAGCCCCTGGTGAGGAACGCTGATCTCCTCGGCAGCGAGAATGGCGGCGGCGAGACGCTCGGTCGTGACGGTGGCCGGTCATGAGGTCACCTCGGTCGGATCATGCGGCCGAACAGTGCGATCGCCGACGTCTGCAACTCGGCGACGCTGGGCGTGAGTCGCTGCCGCGCGGCGTCCCAGGCGGCGTCCCCAGCGGCGTCCCGAACGGCGTCCCAAGCGGCCTCCCGGGCGGCGGCCTCCTGGGCGGAGGCCCAGGCGGCGTCCCAGGCGGCGTCCCAGGCGGCCTCCCGGGCGGAGGCCCAGGCGGCCTCCTGAACGGCCCGAGCGGCGTTGCAGGCGGCGACCCAGGCGGCATCCCAGGCGGCATTCTGAACAGCGGGCCAGGCCTCCTGGGCGGCGGCCCCAGCGGCGGCCCAGGCGGCGGCCCAGGCGGCATCCCGAACAGCGGGCCAGGCGGCCTCCCGGGCGGCGACCCAGGCGGCATCCCAGGCGGCATCCCGAACAGCGGGCCAGGCGGCCGCCCGGGCGGCCGCCCGGGCTTGCGCAGCGTGCGACGCTGCATCGCGGACGATGTCACCGATCGCCGCCACATCCTCCAGGCTGGCGATCGGCCTGTGGTTGGCGAGCAGATCTGCATACGCGGTCGGCCTCGGGACCAGGCGTAGCCAGGTCGGCGTGCACACCCGGACGAGCCAATCCAGTGCCAGACACCCGCGCGCCTCGTCCAGTCCGTCGGCGGCCGTACCCATGAGTTGCGGGATGTACGGCTTGAGCTTCTGCCGCTTGTTGTTGGGCAGGACATCGTTCAGGATGCGGCCGAAAGCCCCGAGCACGGGCGAGACGCACTCGGGGTGGTCGGACCAGGGCTCGTCGGCGAGGTATGACACCGCCTCCAGGAGGCAGCTGCCCTGCTTCAAGTTGTCATGGCCGCCCTTGGCCAGGACGAGCGTGGCGAGGTCAAGCGCGCGCATCAGACTGTCACCATTCCGGGGTTCGGGCGGGGCGGGGGCGAGGGTTCGTCGCGCCATTGGTAAAGGTGCTTGGGACGCCCGCGGGACCCGCGGTCCAAGATGAGGTCGACGTAGCCGTCCTGATCGAGATCATGGAGGTACCGCTGGACCGTGGACCGGTGTCGGCCGATCTTGTCGGCGATTTCCTCCGCCGCGATCGGCTCGGACGCCGAGCGCAGCTCGACGACGATGTCCTCCATGATCTGGCGCGTCCTCCATGATCTGGCGCGAGCGGTTCCTGCGGAGGCGTAGGTGGACCACTGCGGGAACCTCCTCCCATAGATGCGGGCGGCCCTTTGCCGCCCATTCATCGGTCAGCTCTCCCGTGATGATCGGGTAGTGAGCGATTAAGTCGACTACAACCATACGGCCGCGCCGCGGGTAATGCGTGCAACTAGGCGCGCTCGTGCTCTTTTGTGCGGAAGCATTTTTTCGGCGGTGTTTTCGCGAGGTGAAATCGCAAAATCGAGATCCCATGCCCGGAGAGCGCAGAACACACAAAAAGAGAAATTCTCACGGAAAGTGTCGGCTTCCCGGATCATTCCTGCAGCTCACCGCTGTGCGATCTGCGTTCCAATCTCGATGCACAGAACACGCAAAAAGCGAACTATCCAGAAAACGTCTTGACTCCAGAATATTCGTGCAGTCTAGGGCTATGACTTCTCCAACAGGCACAACAGTGCTGTCATCGTCGCCGGCGCGCGGACTCCGATCGGCAAGTTGTCCGGAGCGCTGAAGACTTTCTCCGCCGTGGACCTCGCCGGTTTCGCGATCGAGGCTGCGTTGGCGAAAGCCGGCATCGGCGGTGAGCGGGCCGACTATGTGATCATGGGTCACGTCATCCAGGCGGGCCAGGGGCAGAACACTGCACGGCAGGCCGCCGTCCGGGGCGGTGTTCCGGTGAACGTCCCGGCGCGCACGGTGAACGCGGTGTGCCTGTCCGGCCTCGACGCGATCGTGCTGGCGGCCAGCCTCATCGCAAGCGGCGAGTACGACGTCGTCGTCGCGGGTGGCATGGAGTCGATGACGGGGGCACCGCACCTGTTGCCCTCCCTGCGCGCCGGCGTCCGCTACGGCAACGCCGTAGTTCTCGACGCCACCGTTAGCGACGCTCTCTTCTGCGCCTTCGACCGGACGGGCATGGGACCCTCCACTGAGCGACAGACGGAGGGTCAGGGCATCAGCCGAGCCGAGCAGGATGAGTTCGCCGCGCGGTCGCACCGGTGCGCCGCCGCTGCCATGAGGAACGGTCTGTTCGATGACGAGATCGTCCCGGTCGAGGTGCCCAAGTGCCGTGGCAAGCCTGTGCTGGTGACGCAGGACGAGGGCGTGCGGGGTGACACCACGGCGGAGGCGCTGGCCAGGCTGCGCCCCGCGTTCGCCCCGAACGGCACGATCACCGCCGGCTCGGCTTCCCAGATCTCCGACGGTGCCGCGACCGTCGTCGTCATGAGCCGGGTGAAGGCGAACGAGCTCAGTCTCCCCGTGCTCGCTGAGATCGGTCACCATGGCTTTGTCGCGGGCCCGGACGCCTCGCTGCTGTCCCAACCCGCGAACGCGATCGCGGCCGCGTTGCGCAAGGAGGGGCTGACCCCCGCGGACGTGAACCTCTACGAGATCAACGAGGCGTTCGCGGCGGTGGCCAAGGAGAAGCTCTCATACTGCGCGTTCCAGCGTGAGCTCGGCGTTGGTCTTCCCCTGCGCCGGGCTGGCCGGCCGGCCGATCCCTTGCCGGCCGCGGCGGCTCAGCCAGGCCGCACGCTCCCAGCACATCGCGCTGGCCCGTTCCACCCCGCTGCTCGACACAGGCCTACCGCACCCGAACCGGACGACGAGATCCTGCGAATAAGAGGACAGGTTCCCGCCCCTTCATCGCATCAGCGGCGGTCCGGCTGGCCCGCTCGTCAGGTGAGAGTGTCAAGATCGCGCCTATCTGTACTCGCAAGCCGTGATCAGATCGCCAGGGCCGTATGATCCCCTGACTCGTCCCGTGCCCCGGCCGCCCTGGAGGATGCCACGGACGGTACCGGCTCTGACCCTGCCGGTGCCGGCTCGCGGACGACCGAGCAGCGCCGGTTTAGAACTCGTACTTCTGCTTGAGCTCGGCGAGTGTGTCGACGAAGCCATCCAGGGGCGCTGTTGCGTTC
>NZ_CDXDOR010000133.1:0-14456 GCF_978021225.1 Frankia sp. CeTa3Moorea
GATGTCGGCGGGCCGGTGGTTCCCGGTGGGGGAGGTGGGCCCGGGAACGTGGAGGGGTTCGTAGAGGGTGCCGAGGGTGCCGCCGGCCTGGACCCCGGCGGCGGCCGTCGTGGCCGTCGTGGCGAACCGTGGCCGGCCGGTCCGGGACAGCGTGTCCAGCGGCCGGCGACGCTGGGCGGCATCGCCGACCCGGCTGGCCGTGGCCTCCCGGGCCCGGCGGGCGGAGGTGCTCACCGACAGCGGTCCGGTGATCGTGTCGAGCTCGCCGGGTGGGGCGACCGGGGGCCGTGGCGGGGTCGGCGGTGGGAACGACGCGGCTGCCGCGGTGGAGGTCGTCGGTGCCGCGGCCGAATGGCGGCCGGTGGCCTGCCTGGCGACTTCCTGGCGCTGGCGTGAATGCCGACCGGCCGAATGATTACCCACGGCGACCTCCGGGAGCGGTCCGGACGACGACGCCGACCGAGCCGCGGGGTTGCCCGGCGCGACCGGCCGTGATCGGAACGGTCATGCTGATGGTGCCCATAGGCGAACGCGGACTCGCCACGGACCGTGGGCATAGGGCTCGATGAACCCGCACTGCGCCTCCGGCTGCATCGGTGTTGTGAGCCCCCCCGGGCCACACGGCACCCCCACGCGCGATGTCACCTTACCGGAAGGTGCCGGAGTGGCGCACTACCCGGCAGATAGCTGCCAAGCGGCATTATCAATGACATAGTTCTGTGGTACTGCGGGCTCTGCCCGGCGGTCCGGGGCGCGGGGCCGTCCGGGGCGCGGCGCGCGGGGCCGGAGTGTCGGATCGGACGTTCGCCGAAAACAGGAAGCCGCCGCGGGATGGCCACGGGTTCGATACCGGGAGAATGCGAACGGCCGGGCCACGGGCTGTGGAGTGCTGATCAGATCAGCGGACGGTTTTCAGATCACTCGATGGTCCAAGTCTCCCCACCGGCGATCAGCGACATCAGGTCCCCGTCGCCCTGGCGGGTCTTGGCGTCGGTGATCTGGGCGTTCAACGCCTCGTCGTAGGTCGGCGCGTCGACGTCGCGGAAGATGCCGATCGGGGTGACGCCGTGCGAGTCGCCGGTGAGCCGGGACAGCGCGAACGCCTGGCTCGGATCGGCCGCCCAGGCGTCGTGGACGAGGACGTCCGGGCTGCCCGCCGGGACCACCTCGAGGCTGCCGTCCGGCGCCCGTCGAACGGCCTTGTCGCCCTCGGTGCCGAAGACAAGGGGCTCGCCGTGGGCCAGCTTCAGCGTCACGTCGTCCCGGCTGGTCCGCTCCTTGAGCGCGTCGAAGGCGCCGTCGTTGAAGATGTTGCAGTTCTGGAAGATCTCCACGAAGGCGGTGCCGGGGTGCTCTGCGGCCGCGCGCAGCACCGAGGTCAGGTGCGCCCGGTCGGAGTCGATGGACCGTCCGACGAACGTGGCCTCCGCCCCCAGCGCCAGCGATACGGGGTTGTACGGCCGGTCCAGCGAGCCGAACGGCGTCGACTTGGTGATCTTGCCGATCTCGGAGGTGGGGGAGTACTGCCCCTTCGTCAGTCCGTAGATCCGGTTGTTGAACATGAGGATCTTCAGGTTGACGTTGCGGCGCAGCGCGTGCAGCAGGTGGTTCCCACCGATCGACAGGGCGTCGCCGTCCCCGGTGACGACCCAGACCGACAGGTCGGGACGGGAGGCGGCGAGCCCGGTGGCGATCGCCGGTGCCCGGCCGTGAATGGAGTGCATCCCGTACGTCTGCAGGTAGTACGGGAACCGTGAGGAACAGCCGATCCCGGAGATGAAGACGATGTTCTCCCGGGCCACCCCGAGATCAGGCAGGAAGCCCTGGACGGTGGCGAGAATGGCGTAGTCGCCGCATCCCGGGCACCACCGCACTTCCTGGTCGGAGGTGAAGTCCTTGCGGCTCTGCTGGGCCGGCGCGGCCGGCACCAAGTCGAGCAGCCGGTTACTGATGCCGCTGCGATTCGTCGTGACGGTCACTGGTTGATCACGTCCTCCAAGACGCCCGCCAGCTCCGCGGCCTTGAAGGGCAGCCCGCGAACCTGGTTGTAGCCGATCGCGTCGACGAGGTACTCGGCCCGGATCAGGGTCCGCAGCTGCCCGAGGTTCATCTCGGGAATCAGCACCTTGTCGTACGACCGCAGGATGTCCCCGGTGTTGGCGGGGAAGGGGTTGAGATGACGCAGGTGTGCCTGAGCGACGTGCATGCCCTTGGCGCGGACCCGGCGGCAGCCGGCCGCGATCGGGCCGTAGGTGGAGCCCCAGCCGAGGACGAGTAGCCGGGCCTGCCCGGACGGGTCCTCCACCTCCAGCGGCGCGACATCGTTCGCGATGCCGTCGATCTTCGCCGCGCGCAGCCGCACCATCCGGTCGTGGTTGGCCGGATCGTAGGAGATGGCACCCTGGCCGTCCGACTTCTCGATGCCGCCGATACGGTGCTCCAGGCCCGGCGTGCCGGGGACCGCCCACGGCCGGGCGAGGGTCTCCGCATCACGCAGGTAGGGCCAGAACTCCGGCCCCTTCGGCCCGGTGTGGTTCGGCTCGGTGGCGAAGGCGACGCTCAGGTCCGGCAGCTCCGAGCGGGTCGGCAGCAGCCACGGCTCCGAGCCGTTCGCCAGGTAGCCGTCGGAGAGCAGGAACACCGGCGTGCGGTACTTGGTAGCCAGGCGGGCGGCCTCGATCGCGGCGTTGAAGCAGTCCGCCGGGGAGCGCGGCGCGACGATCGGAACCGGAGCCTCGCCGTTGCGGCCGAACATCGCCTGGAGCAGATCGGCCTGTTCGGTCTTGGTGGGCAGGCCGGTGGACGGGCCGCCGCGCTGGATGTCGACGATCATGAGCGGCAGTTCGAGGCTGACCGCGAGGCCGATGGTCTCGCTCTTGAGCGCGACACCCGGGCCGGAGGTCGTCGTCACGCCGAGCGACCCGCCGAAGGAGGCGCCGAGCGCGGCGCCGATGCCGGCGATCTCATCCTCGGCCTGGAAGGTCCGCACGCCGAACCGCTTGTGCCGGCTCAGCTCGTGCAGGATGTCCGAGGCCGGGGTGATCGGGTAGGAGCCGAGGAACACCGGCAGGCCGGTCAGCTCGCCGGCGGCGATCAGACCGTAGGACAGCGCCGTGTTCCCGGTGATCCGTCGGTAGGTACCGGCCTTCATCCGGGCCGGCGCCACCTCGTAGGTGACCGAGAAGGACTCGGTGGTCTCGCCGTAGTTGAAGCCGGCTCGGAAGGCCGCGACGTTCGCCGCGGCGATCTCGGGCCGTTTGGCGAACTTCTTCTCCAGGAAGCCGACGGTGCTCTCGGTCGGCCGGTGGTAAAGCCAGCTCATGAGGCCCAGGGCGAACATGTTCTTCGCTCGTTCGGCCTCCTTCTTGTTGACCCCGCTACCGACGCCCTCGGCGGCGTGCACCGCGTTGATGGTCATCGAGGTGAGCGGCACCCGATGCACCGTGTAGGCATCCAGTGTGCCGTCGGCCAGTGGATCCGTCGTATAGCCGGCTTTCTTGAGGTTGCTGCCGGTGAATGCATCGGTGTTGACAATGAGATTGGCCCCAGGCGGCAGGTCCTTCAGATTCGCCTTCAGGGCCGCCGGGTTCATCGCGACCAGTACGTCCGGTGCGTCACCCGGGGTGAGAATGTCGTGATCGGAAAAATGTAGCTGGAAGCCGGACACGCCGGCCGGCGTGCCGGCTGGGGCGCGGATTTCGGCAGGGAAGTCCGGAAGCGTCGACAGGTCGTTGCCGAATGCTGCCGTCTCGCTGGTGAACTGTTCTCCGGTGAGCTGCATACCGTCGCCGGAGTCGCCCGCGAAGCGCACGACGACCCGGTCGAGCCGGCGGGTCTCCCTCTCCCTGACCTGCTCTGACACCTTCAGTGACCTCCTCGGGTACCGTTCCAGCCTACCGGCCGTATCAATGATGCGCGCGCACCGTACCGCCGAGTTCGATCGCTCCATCCTCGTGGACGATCGACGATCGACCTCGGTCTCCGTATCTGTCGCGCCGTATGGTGATTGTTTGCCAACTCTACGTATATAGTCTTTGTCGTTGCGATCGTCCGGCTGGCGGGTCTTGACCCTGATATCGCTGGTCAGAAGGGGTGTACCGCCCGATGGAGATGATCGGCCGGATCCGGTTCAATGCGCTTCCGGTAATGCTTTCCACAATTTCGGGGGAGGCCTGGCGTGTCAGGGAATCGACAGGGTGATCTTTGTGTCGGGCGCCCGGAGCGGTGAGCTCGCTCTTGCCGGCGACCTGGCCTGATCCGAGATGTTACCGATTGTAGTCTCCTGGTGGCTTGTGGCTGTATGTCCGGTGAGGCCCGGAGTCGGGGCATGGTGGCCGTGCGGGTGGCCGGGGTCGGCGGGTGGTCAGGTATCAGGGGCGGCCCGCTCAGAAGCGGCCCGCTCAGAAGCGGGGAGCATCGGGACATGACGCATAGCCCGGACGAGCAGTCGGATGCCGCGAGCGGTCCGGATGACGGTCGGCCCGACGGCGCACCTTCGTTCACGGCCGCGAGTGCTGGGCCGCGGGAGAGTGCTGGGCCGCGGGAGGCCAGGCCACGGGAAAAGGTGGGAATCGTCGGGCCGGGCCGGGCCGGCACGGCGCTGGGCCTCGCCCTGGCGGCGGCCGGATATCCGGTAGTGGCCGTGGGAGTGCGCTCGCCGTGGCACCGATCGAGGGCCGTGAACCTGTTCCCGGACGCGTGGGTCGGCGGGGCGGCCGAGGTCGCTGGGCGGGCCGAGGTCCTCCTCGTCGCCGTGCCCGATGACGCGATCGGGCCGGTCGTCACGGACCTGGCCGCGGCGGGAGCCGTCGGGCCCGGCCGGACACTCGTGCATCTCAGCGGGCGCCACGGTCTGGGCGTCCTGGCGGCCGGCGGTGACGTGGGCGCGGCCCGTATCGCGCTTCATCCGATCATGACCCTGCCGGGGATCATCGAGGACTCCGCTCTCCTCGCCGGTGTCCCGTTCGGGATCACCGCCGATCCCGTGGCCGAGGGGCTGGCCCGCCGCCTGGTCACCGACGTCGGCGGCATCGCTCTGCCCGTCGCGGATGACCGGCGGGATCTTTACCACGCCTCTCTCGTGCTCGGCGGGAACTTCCTGACCACCCTGGTGGCGGCTGCCGGCGAGGTGCTGGCCGCGGCGGGCGTGCCCGATCCGGCCGCGGCGCTCGGTCCGCTGTTGCGGGCATCGCTGGCGAACACCCTGACCGACGGCTGGTCGGCGTCGACCGGACCGGTGCGGCGCGGTGATCTCGGTACCGTCGTGGCACATCTGACCGCGCTCGACCGGCTGGATCCACGGATCGCCGCCGTGTACCGACGATTGGCGATCTTTACCGCGGAGGAGCTCGAACGGGTCGGGCTGCTCGACCCGGCCGTGGCCGCACGTCTGCGCGAAGCCGTCCCGGACGAGCTCGGTGACCGAGCGGGCAAGGCCCGCCGGGGGCCGGCGGCCGTACGGGCCGGGGGCGACGGTGGCCACACGCCCGACGGGAACGTTCCGCCAGCGCCGTCGCGTTGAGACAGGTGTACCGGTTCGACAGGACGGACACTTGATCGCCATGCCACACCGCCACTTCAACGGTCTGAAGACCGCGCTGCTGCTGGGCGTGCTGTCCGCCGCCATCATCGTGGTGGGTTCGCTGTTCGGGCGCGGAGGTCTGGTCATCGCGCTCGTGCTCGCGGTCGGTATGAACGGCTTCGCCTACTTCTTCTCCGACCGGATAGCCCTGCGGGCCATGCGGGCCTATCCCGTGACGCAGGTCGAGCAGCCCCGGCTCTACGCGATCGTCGGGGATCTCGCCCGCAATGCCCGGATGCCCATGCCGCGGCTGTACCTCAGTCCGACCCGGGCGCCCAATGCCTTCGCCACCGGCCGTAACCCGCGAAACGCGGCGGTCTGTTGCACCGAGGGCATCATGGAGATTATGGACGATCGTGAGCTACGCGGCGTTCTCGGTCACGAGCTCAGCCATGTCTACAACCGGGACATCCTGATCGCCTCGGTGGCCGGTGCCCTTGCCAGCATTATCGTCTATCTGGCGAATATGGCTCAGTTCCTGGCCATTTTCGGCGGGCGGGACGATGAGGACGGTCCCGGCATCTTCGAGCTTCTGCTGCTGATGATCCTGGGTCCCGTCGCGGCGACGATCATCCAGCTCGCGATCAGTCGGTCCCGGGAGTACCAGGCCGACGAGTCCGGCGCGACGCTCACCGGTGACCCGATCGGGCTGGCGAACGCGTTGCGCAAGCTGGACGCTGGCACCGCGGCGCGGCCCCTGCCGCAGACCTCCAAGCTCGGCCCCGCCGCCGCGCTCATGATTGCAAATCCGTTCCGGGGTGGGGGGGTTGGGAAGCTGTTCTCCACTCATCCACCCATGAACGAGCGGATCGCGCGTCTCGAACAGATGTCACGCATGAATCCGTATCGGTGACCGGGCCTGATGACCACGATGTTGTCCGCGGCGCGTCGCCGCGGCAACACCCCGAAGTACTCGGAGTACGCTTTAACCCTGAACCGCTAACCGCGAACTGCCGGCCGAAACGGCGTCGGTTCACAACCAGGACCGCGGCGGAGCAAACCCCCCAGGTTCCGCCGCAAGCACCCCGCCCGAAACCCCCATCGGGCGGGGTGCGCCCTGCCTCGAGCTTTTCCGTCGCGTCAGCGGTAGTTGACGAACTGGAGGGGAACTTCGAAGTCCTCGGCTTTGAGCATCTGGATCACGCGCTGCAGGTCATCGCGCTTCTTTCCGGTCACCCGTAGCTGATCACCCTGGATCTGGGCCTGTACCCCTTTCGGGCCATCCGTCCGGATCTTTTTGGCGATGGCCTTGGCCTTGTCCTCCGCGATGCCCTGCTGAACGGTGACGGGCAACCGGAACTCCTTGCCCGACGGCTTGGGCTCGTCGAAGGTCAGGGCCTTGAGGGAAATGCCGCGTTTGACGAACTTCTCCTGAAGCACGTCGAGCACCGCCTTGACCCGTTCGTCCGTGTTCGCTACAAGCAGAATCGACTCGCCGGACAGCGTCGCGGATGCGCCGGTGTCACGGAAGTCGAAGCGAGTCCGGATTTCCTTGACCGTCTGGTTGACGGCGTTGTCTATCTCCTGGGCATCAACTTTGCTGACGATGTCGAAGGATGGATCTGCCACGTGTGCGGACCTCCTGGTCGGTTCGATGTGGGTGAGGATCGTGTGGAGTCGGGTGCTGTGCGTGATCGTGGTGCGCGGCCTTCGTCTCGTGAGCCGCTACTCACCGTTGTAATCGATCGTCGGCGGCTGCGGCGGGGTGGTGCGGCATCACGATGCTCCGTCGGGACCGGTATGCTCCTCCACGACGGCAGGTTGCCCGAGCGGCCAAAGGGAGCGGTCTGTAAAACCGTCGGCTCAGCCTACGATGGTTCGAATCCATCACCTGCCACCATCCCGCAGTTCCCGGGGATCATGCTTCTGTACAGGCTCGGATCCACAGGCCCGGGGCATCGCTCTGGGCCTGTGTGCGTGCGGTCGCGGATGCTCCTTGTCGCCGGGCGGTCAGGTGTTCGCGGCGGCATCCAGGTCCGCCCGGGTCAGGACGGGGTGCAACGTCAGACCGAGCTCGGCGAGTCTCTCCCGGCCGCCCTCCTGCCGGTCGATCACGCAGAGCACGTGTTCCACGACCGCTCCGGCATCCCGCAGTACCCGGGTCGCGTCGAGCACGGCACCACCGGAGGTGACCACGTCCTCGATGAGGACGACGTGGCGTCCGGTGACGTCGCCGCCCTCCGCGATGCGTCGGGTGCCGTATTCTTTGGCCTTCTTCCGGACGAACCGGGCGGGCAGGCCGGTGCGCTGGGAGAGCAGAGTCGCGAGGGGCACTCCGCCGAGTTCGAGTCCGGCGAGGATCTCCGTGCCGGGCGGCACCAACTCGGTGAGTCCGGCCACCACCGCGGCGAGCAGCGCCGGGTCGGCTTCGAAGAGGTACTTGTCGAAGTACTCGGTGCTTGTCCGACCCGACCGGAGCAGGAATGTCCCGGTCAGATGGGAAGCAGCCCGAACCTGGGCGGCCAGCGCCGCGTTGTCGTTCACGTCTGCTCACTCTAGGACCGGTTCCCAGCCGGGATGCCGGCCGCAGATGGTCACCGGTGGTCGTTAAACAGTCACCGGCGACTGGTGACCAGAAACCGTGGCTCGTGGGCCGCCACGGCCGGGGCACTACCGTGGCCTCATGTCGTCGGCTGAGGCGGAGCGCGCGGTCCCGCTGTTCGTCTACGGGACGCTGCTGTTCCCCGAGGTCGTGCGGGCGCTCATCGGACGCGTGCCCCAGGCGGGGCCCGCTACGGTCACCGGCTGGCGGGCCGCCCGGCTGCGTGACCGGCTCTATCCGGGCCTCGTGCCCACGGCCGAGGCGGACGGGCCGGATCGGGCCACCGCCGGCCTCGTCCTCTTGGGGCTCGCCCCACGGGAACGGGCGATCCTCGATGCCTTCGAAGGCGAGGCCTACGAAGCCCGTCCGCTGGTCCTGGCCGACGGGCTACCCGCCATGGCCTACCTTTGGCGCGATCTCGCCGAGGCGATGCCGGAGAACTGGGACGCCCGCGTCTTCGCTGACCGTCATCTCACCGACTACGCCCTGCGATGCGTCACCTGGCGGGCGGGGCTGGCAGATCCGGCACCCTGACCGCGAGCCGCCGTTCAGCCGGTGGTGGGCGGCCGCGGACCCTCCTCGCGCCGGATGCCACCCCCGGAGGTCACCCGGGTGCCACCGGTCTCGGCGAGGCGACCGACTCCGGCCTCATGCCCGGCGGAGACCCCGGCCCGGTCGCTCGGATACGGCTCCTCGTACCCGGCTCTGGCCCGAGGAGCATCGTAGGTGCACAGTGCGTAGATGACGACTACGTCGATCGCGATGATGACGACAGACCAGACCGGGAACGCTGCAAGGAACGCCAGCTGCCCGATGGCGTTGATCGCCGCGATTGCGACACCTCCCCAGCGGGCGGCCTCGTTACGGGCCGCGATGCCGAAGGCGATCAGTATCTCGACGACGCCGACCACGATCCACAACCAGCCCCAGAAGGTGGTGTCGGCGTAGATCACGCTGGCCCCGCCGTTGAGGTTGTTCACTACGACGGTGTAGTCGCGCAGGGACGCGATGCCGTAGATCAGGTTGTGGAAGCCGACGATGAACATGATGACGGCGGCGAAGGTGAGCCATCCGTTCAGCGGGCGTGCCACCCGTGTTCCTGCCATCTCATCCTCCCCGGTCGTACTCGCGGCGGATCGCTCTGCCCGCATGGTGCGGTCCGTCGTTGTTCGGTGGTCATACGACTACCTCTCCGCCGCGTAGGTGCGATACCCACGGTAGACCGCCGTCACCCATCGTCGTGTCCGTCGGGCCGGAGATGGTTCTCTCCGGCCCGGGACACGATCAGGGAGCGCTGCCGGCGCCACCCGCCGCACCCACGCCACTTCTGCCGGTCCCACTCTTGCCGGCGGGCAGTGTCGTGACCGCGTTCGTCGCCACGCTCCAGCGGAGCTTGCCGAACTGGAAGGCGCTCTCCCGTCCGCCCGGGACCGAGTACTCGTCGGTGATCGGAAGCCCGAGGCTCGACGTCGTGCCACCGAGGCCCAGATAGGTCTGCAGGATGCGGCCGTGGACCTCGTGCGCGCCGATGGCCGGGTGCCAGTAGATCCAGCCACCCTGGAACCTCGCCTGAAGCGTCTCCGAGGCCGTGGCGTACTCGACACCGCTCACTGGTCGGTGCAGGAAGCTGTTCGTTCCGCCCAGCTCCAGGAACTTTGTCGCGATGGATCCGTGCAGGGCCCGTACGCCGGTCGCCACGGACCAGAAGGCCAGGCCGTTGGAGTAGCGCTGCCAGCGACCGCCACCGCCGGCGGGCAGTTCGCTGTCGACGGGCGTCCCGACGGCCAGACGGCTCAGCCCGGCGGTCGCGTACCACTTCTCGATCTCGCTGTGGGTGCCGTCGGCCTGTGCGGCGAGCGCGGTCAGCGTGCAGCACAGCACGTTCAGATCGACGTTGCCCATGATCCCCGGGACATTTCCACTCGAGGTGTACTGCCACAGCGCCCACTTCGTCCAGCCGCCGGGCAGCCAGCCCGGGGTCGCCTTGTTGTTATAGATGGCGAACCAGAACGGATACCGGGCGAAGCTGTGGTCGTCCGCCAGTTTCTTGGTCCAGAACGAGCGGTACGTGTAGAGGATGGGCGCCCGGCCGGTCTCGGTCTCGATCTTCTCGAGGAACGCCCTCGTCCAGGCGGCCAGCGCGGCGGGATCGAGTCCTCCGTCGTCCTCGAGGTCGAGCACGGGGGCCAGCTGCCCGGCGGCGCGGGTCAGCCCGCTCACCGTGATGAAGCGCTGTGCCTGGTCCACCGCGGTCGAGATCGGCCGCGCCGGCCGCGCGTAGTGATAGGCCCCGACCACCAGACCGGCCTTGGCGGCCGCCTCCCGGTCCGCGGCAAAGTACGGATTGGTGTAGTTCGTTCCTTCGGTGGCCTTAATGATCGCAAAGCTCAGGCCGGAGCCGCGCGCTGCGATCCAGTCGATGGGGCTGCCGCCGGGATGCTGCCAGGAGGCCACGTCGATCCCCCGTGGCCAGGTCGGGGACGGCACCGCGCTCTGGGCGACTCCGGTGGTCGCGGTCAACGCCCCCGCGGTGATGGCCAGCGCCGCGATGCTCGTCACCCGCCGGGGGAGGGGGATCGGCAGCGGGGACTGGCGGGTGTCGACCCGCCGCCGCGCCGACCCCGACGGAGGGCCGTGACCTTCTTCATCCGGGCGGCCAGGCGTGGGGGCGGTGGTCGGCAGAGCGGTGGTCGGCAGAGCGGTGGTCGTCGGCACGGTGGCGTCGGCGGTGGGACCGGGCCGGACCTTGCGCGTCGTCGGATACCGGCTGGAACGGTGCGTAGGACGCATGGGCAACCCTCGATGCTCGGGAGGCGATGCTGGGGAGGCTCGCCAGGCAGTTGGCTACGCCGGCAGCGGCGCACCAACAGGTGCTCCATACGCTAAGCATCGAAGAGATTACTTACAGCTATCAGCGTGAGTGGCGTCCAAGTAGGTTGCTACGGCTAGTTGTTCCCGCCGGCAATCTCCGCATGTTTCGATGGAACGGAGTGAGGGTCGGGCGTACTGGCGTGCCATGGGGCGGATCTGGCGACCAGGACGGGGGGGTCGTTTCCGACCGGCGTAGCGCCGACGTGGCCTACGGTGGCCCTCGCGCCGGTCGCCGGGGAGGATCGGTGGGTTCGGGGGCGAAGCGGGTGAGGGGGTCGCCCAACCCCGCCCGTCGTCGTGTAATCTGAGCTCCGCGACCTCGCCCCTTTAGCTCAGTCGGCAGAGCGTCTCCATGGTAAGGAGAAGGTCTACGGTTCGATTCCGTAAAGGGGCTCCACGTTCCGCCTTCGGGTGGGTTCGTGTCCGGGGGGGATGTCCGCCGCTCCTCCCGCGGGGTAAGATGTTGGTCGGGCCGCCGCAACCAGGTGGACCATCCCAGCGGTGTAGCTCAGTCTGGCAGAGCAAGCGGCTCATAATCGCTGTGTCGCCGGTTCAAGTCCGGCCACCGCTACCAGCAGGGTGCGGCCTACCGCGAAGCCCGTGCGGGATCGCGGTTCGCCACGCCGCCCGACCTGTTCAGTAACCGACTCAGGAAGAGGCATCACGCCGTGGCCGCCACCGACGTCCGCCCGAAGATCACAATGGCGTGTCAGGTGTGTAAGCACCGGAACTACATCACGCGCAAGAACCGTCGCAACGACCCGGACCGCCTCGAACTGAAGAAGTTCTGCCCGAACTGCGGCAAGCACACGGAGCACCGCGAGACGCGCTGACGTCGTTTTGGCGGCTGCCCATCGGCGCGTCCGGGCGCCTGTCCCCACGTGGACAGGCGGGGTGGCGGGGTCGCTGAATCCTTCGTGTACTTATCTACGTTCCGCCCCGGTAGCCGGTCAGGGAAGTCCTGGGCCGGCTAGTTGGCATGCCGGCCCAGATTATCGACCGGTGGCGGGCGATGTGGTAACCACGTAGAGACACCCTGGTCATCCCGCTGATGGCGCGATCGGAGTTGCGATGCCGCTCAATCAGGACTTCGTGGGACGAAGCTCGGTCTCCTCCGTCCCGTTCCAGGTCGGGCGCGAGCACATCCGGAGGTTCGCCGAAGCGATCGGGGACGACAACCCGCTGTACCACGATCTGGAGGCCGTGAAGGCCGCTGGTTATCCCGATCTCGTGGCCCCACCCACGTTCCTCATCACAGTGATCCCCGGAACCCTCGGGGTGCCCACCGACGATCCGGAGCTCGGCCTCGACTTCTCCCTGGTCGTCCACGGCGAGGAACGTTTCGTGTTGCTTCGGCCGGTGGTGGCCGGCGACGAGCTGATCTGCACCTCGACCCTGACCGGCATCCGGTCCGTGGGGACCAACGAGGTGCTCGTCGTCAACTACCAGTTCGCCACGATCTACGGAGAGCAGGTCGCCACCGGCGTGTGTGGGCTGGTCTCGCGCGGGACGGCTCCGCCGAGGCACCGATGACACCTTTGCCGACAGGGTTGCTGGCAGTCCCGCCGGCCCCGCTCGGCTCCGGCGACCGCGCGTTGCGCACGTTCCGGGCGACCCCGGGCGTCCTCACGATCTGGAGAACGATGACTGCCACGGTGAGCTACGACGACGTCGAGGTCGGCACCGAGCTGCCGGAGCGGCTTTTCCCGTTGCGCCGGGATGATCTTGTCCGGTATGCCGGTGCATCCGGCGACTTCAACCCCATTCACTGGAGCGATCGGGCGGCCGCCGAGGCCGGCCTGCCGGGAGTGCTGGCGCACGGCATGCTGACCATGGCTACGGCCGCGCGGCTGGTCACGGACTGGCTTGGGGACCCGGGCGCCGTGGTCGAGTTCGGGGTGAAGTTCTCCTCCCCGGTGATCGTTCCCGACGATGGCGTCGGCGCGACGGTGTCCGTGCGTGGCGTGGTCGAGAAGAAGCTCGACGACAACCTGGTAGTGGTGAATCTCACCACCCGATGCGACGGCAAAAAGGTCTTGATGGCGGCCCGGGCGACCGTCCGGCTGCGCTGAGGCCTGCCGCGCGGCGGGGGACTGGCCGCCGGGCCGCCCGGCGGCCTCAGGCCGCCTCGGCAAGCAGGGCGGAGAGGCGGCTGACTCCTTTAACGAGATCGTCGTCGCTCAGCGCGTAGGACAGCCGAGCGAAGCCGGGAGTCCCGAAGGCCTCACCCGGCACGATCGCGACCCCGGCCTCCTCAAGGATCAGCTGGCACAGATCCGCGGACGTGGTGGGGGTACGGCCGCGCAGGGTGCGTCCGAGCACGTCCTGCACCGACGGATAGCAGTAGAACGCCCCGTCGGGCAGTGGGCAGCGGATCCCGGGGGTTTGCGACAGCAGACGGTGCATCGTCTGCCGGCGGCGGTCGAAGGCGGTACGCATCTTGGCGACCGCGTCCAGCGGGCCGGCGACCGCGGCGAGCGCGGCGGCCTGGGCGACGTTCGAGACGTTCGATGTCGCGTGGGACTGGAGGTTGGTCGCGGCGGCCACGGCGTCCGCCGGCCCGATCAGCCACCCGACCCGCCATCCCGTCATCGCGTAGGTCTTCGCGACCCCGTTGACGATGATGCAGCGTTCGGCGAGCTCGGGTACCTCGGCGAGGACGGAGGCGAACCTCGTCTCGCCGTAGACCAGATGCTCGTAGATCTCGTCGCTGATGACCCAGATCCCGGCCTGCTCGGCCCACCGCCCGATCGCGCGGATCTCCTCGGGGGTGTGGACGGCGCCGGTCGGGTTCGACGGGGAGTTGAACAGCAGAACCTTGGTCCGCGGGGTGCGTGCCGCCTCCAGTTGTTCCACCGTCACCCGGTACCCGGCTTCCGGACCGGTGACGACGTCGACCGGGACACCCCCGGCCAGCCGGATCGACTCCGGGTAGGTCGTCCAGTATGGGGCGGGCAGGAGCACCTCGTCCCCCGGGTCGAGCAGCGTCGCGAACGCCGCGTAGACAGCCTGCTTGCCGCCGTTGGTCACCAGGACCTGGCTCGGTGAGACGATCACCCCCGAGTCTCGGGCGGTCTTCTCGGCGATGGCCTGCTTCAGCTCCGGCAGGCCCGCGGCCGGGCTGTAGCGGTGCATGCGGGGCTCACGGCATGCCTTCTCGGCGGCGGCGACGATGTGGTCCGGGGTCGGGAAGTCCGGTTCCCCGGCGCCGAACCCGATCACGTCGCGGCCCGCGGCGCGCATCGCCTTGGCGGTGGCGTCGACGGCGAGCGTTGCGGAGGGTGCGATCCCCCCGATGCGGTGCGAGATCCTGCTCATGGCCGCCATGCTGCCACGGCTGTCACATGTGTGTCGGATGCACGTCGGACGTACCGCGGGATCCGTCCGGACCCTCCGGCAACGGTCCTCCGGCCCGTCCGGCCGCATCCGTTCGAACCTCCGTGACAGGCTGCCAGCCCCCGC
>NZ_CDXDOR010000134.1:0-10198 GCF_978021225.1 Frankia sp. CeTa3Moorea
GGGGTGGGGGTCGTGGTGTTGGAGCGGCTCTCGCAGGCCCGTCGGCTCGGGCACCGGGTGCTTGCCGTGCTCAGGGGTTCGGCGGTGAACCAGGACGGTGCGTCGAACGGGTTGACGGCGCCGAACGGGCCGTCGCAGCAGCGGGTGATCCGCCGTGCGTTGGCGAACGCGGGGCTGTCGGCGGGTGATGTCGATGCTGTCGAGGGTCATGGGACGGGTACGAGGCTCGGTGACCCGATTGAGGCGCAGGCCCTCCTCGCGACCTATGGCAGGGGCCGGCCCGCCGGGCGGCCGCTGTGGTTGGGGTCGTTGAAGTCGAACATCGGCCACGCTCAGGCCGCCTCGGGTGTGGCCGGTGTGATCAAGATGGTGCAGGCGCTGCGGCATGGCGTGCTGCCGGCCACGCTGCACGTCGACGCGCCGTCCACCCAGGTCGACTGGGACGCCGGCACGGTCGAGCTGCTCACCGACGCCCAGGACTGGCCGCGCACCGGCCGGCCGCGGCGCGCCGGTGTGTCCTCGTTCGGGCTCAGCGGCACCAACGCGCACGTCATCCTGGAGCAGGCGCCCGACGGGACCGCGCTGCCCCCGGCCGAGGGACCCGCACCCACCGCGGAGTCCGCCGTCGCCGGGGCCGGACCTGGCGCCGCAGCAGCCGCCGGCCATGGTTCCGGGGCCGCGACCGAGCAGGCCCCCGCCCCGATCGTGATCTCGGCCCGCAGCCCGCGGGCCCTCGCCGGCCAGGCCGCCCGGCTGGCCGGTTTTCTGCCGGCGGCCCCCGCCCCGCTGCCGGACGTCGCGGCCGCCCTCGTCACGCACCGCGGCTACCTGCCCGAGCGGGCCGTCGTGGTGGCCGGGTCACGGGCGCAGGCGGTGACCGAATTGGAGCAGCTGGCCGCCGGCAGGCCCGCCCGCGGTGCCGTCACCGGCCGGGCGGGCGATTCGGGCCGGCTCGTGTTCCTGTTCCCCGGCCAGGGGGGACAGCGCGCGGGGATGGGCCGCGAGCTCGCCACTCGGTACCCCGCGTTCGCGGCAGCCTTCGACGAAGTGTGCGACCTGCTGGACGAGCACCTGGCGGGTTGGATCGGCCATCCGGTGCGCGATGTCGTGTTCGGCTCGCCGCACGGCCTGCTGGACGAGACGGTCTACACCCAGGCCGGTGTCTTCGCCGTAGAGGTCGCGTTGGCCCGGCTGTTCGAGTCCTGGGGCGTGCGGCCCGATCTCGTCGTCGGCCACTCGGTCGGCGAGCTCGCCGCCGTCCACGTCGCCGGTCTGCTGTCACTGCCGGACGCCGCCCGGGTGGTGGCCGCCCGCGGCCGGCTGATGCAGGCGCTGCCGCCCGGCGGCGCGATGGTCTCGGTCAACCTGCCGGAGGATGCCGTGCGGGAGTTCCTCGGCGACGGTGTGGACCTGGCCGTGGTCAACGGCCCGGACTCGGTGGTGCTGTCCGGTGCCGAGGACGGTGTTCTGTCGGCGGCCGAGGCCCTGAGCGCCCGCGGCGCCCGGACCCGGCGGCTGAACATCTCCCGGGCGGCGCACTCGGCCCTCATGGACCCGATGCTCGACGGTTTCGCCGCCGTCCTGGACGGTGTGACCTGGCGGGAGCCCGTGACCCCGGTCATCTCGACCCTGACCGGCACCCTGGTGACCACCGAGCTGTCCACCACCCGCTACTGGACCGACCACGTCCGCCGCCCGGTGCGGTTCGCCGCGGCGCTGCGGGCCGCGGTCGAGGCTGGCGGCGGGCTTTTCCTGGAGACAGGACCCGGGACGGCACTCACCGGCCTGGCCGGCGCGGTCGGCGCGGCGGTACCGGCGATGCGCGACGACCGGCCGGAGAGCCAGGCGGTGCTCGCCGCCGCCGGTGAGCTGTTCGTCCGGGGCGTCGACGTCGACTGGCGGGCCGCCCTCCCGGCGGGCAGCACCGGCGGCGCCGTGGACCTGCCGACGTACGCGTTCGACCACGAGCACTACTGGCTGCCGACCGCCCGCGAGGCCCGCGACGCGCCCGCGCTCGGCCTGGCCGGTTCCGACCACCCGATCCTCGCGGCCGTGGTCGAGGTGCCGGAGACCGACGGTGTGCTGGCAACCGGCCGGCTGTCCCTGCGGACACACCCCTGGCTCGCCGGCCACGCCGTCGACGGCGTCGTCCTGCTGCCTGGCACGGGGCTGGTGGAGCTGGCCGTCCGGGCCGGTGACGAGGTCGGCTGCGGCCACCTGCAGGAACTCGTGATCGAAGCCCCGCTGGTGGTGCCGGGCCGCGCGGGCGTCCGTGTCCAGGTGAGCGTCGGCGGCCCGGACGAGTGGGGTGTGCGCCGGGTGAGCGTGCACTCCGCTCCCTCCGAGCGCGACGGCCGCGGCGACGGGGCCTGGACCCGGCACGCCACCGGACTGCTTGCTCCCGGCGTGGCCCCGACCGGGCTGCCCCGGCCGGAGTTCGACGCCACCGCCTGGCCGCCGGCCGGCGCGGAGGAGGTCAAGATCGATCCGGTTGACTTCTACGCCGCGTTGCGCCGGCACCACTACGAGTACGGCCCGCCCTTCCGCGGCCTGCGTGCCGCCTGGCACCGCGGTGAGGAGCTGTTCGCCGAGATCGCCCTGCCGGAGGAGGCCCACGCCGACGCCGCCCGCTTCGTCCTCCATCCCGCGCTGCTGGACGCCGCCCTGCACACCAGGGCGTTCCTGGCCCCGGACGACGACCGGGTGATGCTGCCGTTCGCCTGGAACGGCGTCACGTTGCACGCCGCCGGGGCGACGTCCCTGCGGGTCCGGGCGGCACTCCGCGGGGGCGAGGCGCTGACCCTGGAGACCTGGGACGACGCCGGTCGTCCGGTGCTGAGCACCGAGGCGCTGGTCTTCCGACAGCTCACACCGAGCCGGCTGCGGATGGCCGGCGAAGGTCTGTACGAGGTGGCCTGGACACCGCTGCCCGCCGGCGCGGGCCCGGAACCGGCTCCGGACTGGCCTACCGTCACCAGCCCGGTCGAGGTCGCCGACCTGGCCGACGACGTGCTCTCAGGATCGCCCGTGCCCGCTGCCGTCGTGCTGCCCGCCGGTGGCGGCGAGGACGCGTTCACCGAGACCACCCGGGTGCTCGAGGTGCTCCAGACCTGGCTCGCCGGAGGCGGCCTGGACACCGTGCCACTCGTCGTGGCCACCCGGGGCGCGGTCGCTTCGGACGCCCGTGACCCGGTCGGTGCGGCCGTCTGGGGGCTGGTCCGCGCGGCCCAGGCCGAGAACCCCGACCGCTTCGTGCTTGCCGACCTCGACCCGGACGGCGGCCCGCTGCCCGACGTCCTGGCTACCGGCGAGCCCCAGGTCGCGGTGCGCGGGCCGGAGCTGCTGGTGCCCCGGCTGACCCGGCTCGCCCCGCCGGCGCCCTCGAGTCAGGACGGCCCGGAACGGACCGACCCGGGGACCCGTTTCGACCCGGATGGCACCGTGCTGATCACAGGTGGCATGGGCTCGCTCGGCCGCCTGCTGGCCGGGCACCTGGTCCGCGTGCACGGCGTCCGGCACCTTGTCCTCGCCGGGCGCCGGGGGCCGGCCTCGGACGGGGCGGACGAGCTCACCCGCCGGCTGCGCGCCTGGGGCGCCGAGACGGTGGAGGTCGTCGCCCTCGACGCCGCCGATCCCGCCGCCGTCACCGAACTGGTCGACCGGCTGTGTGCCCACCGCCGGCTGTCCGGCGTGGTCCACGCGGCCGGGGTCTTCGACGCCGGTGTCGTGACCCAGACCGACCCGGGCCGGCTGGCGGAGGTCTTCGCGGCGAAGGTCGTCTCGGCGCAGAACCTCGACCGGGCCACCCGCGACATCGACCTCGACGTGTTCGCGGTCTTCTCCTCCGTCTCCGGCACCTTCCTGGGCGCCGGCACCGGAGGGTACGGCGCGGCGAACGCCTTCCTGGACGGCCTGGTCGCCGCCCGCCGGGCCCAGGGCCGGCCCGGGATCTCGCTCGCGTGGGGTGCCTGGGAGCAGTCCACCGGCATGGCGGCCGACCTCGACGACCTGCGCCGCACCCGGTTGAGGAGGCGTGGCGGGCTGCTCGCCATGCCCGCCGGCGAGGGACTGGCCCTGTTCGACGCCGCCCTCGCCGCCGGCCGGCCGCTGGTGGTGCCGGCCAGGCTCGACCTGGCCGCGCTCGCCGGCGCGGGCACCGTCCCGCCGATCCTTCGCCACCTCGTGCGGGCCACCCGCGGCCGGGCATGGGCCGCGGCCGCCGGGCGGCCCCGGGCGCGGCTGGCCGACCTCCCCCCGGCCGAGCGCGAGGCGGGCCTGCTGGAGATCGTCCGCGATCAGGTCAGCCTCACCCTCGGCTTCGGCGCCACCCAGCTCCTGGACGGCGACCAGGGGCTGTTCGAGATCGGTTTCGACTCCCTGACAGCGCTCGAACTGCGCAACCGCCTCGTCGAGGTCACCGGCCTGCGCCTGCCGCCCGGGCTCGTCTTCGACCACCCCACGCCCGGAAGGCTCGCCGCCCACCTGCTCACCCACCTCGAAGGACCGTGACGACGTGTTCGACCCCGAGGCCTACCTGCGACGGATCGGCGCCCCCGCGCCGACCAGCCCCGACCTCCCGACCCTGCGCGCGTTACAGCACCGCCACCTCTCGACAATCCCGTACAACATCGCGCCGGAGGACTTCGCCGACGGTGTCCACCTCGTCGACCTCGACGAGGACGAGATCTTCACCCGCAGCATCCTGGACGGCCGGGGCGGCACATGTTTCCAGCTGAACCGGCTCTTCCACCGTCTCCTGCGCGAGCTGGGCTACGACGTCTCGCTCGTGGCCGGCAGCACCGCCGAGGGCCGGCAGCACTTCGCCACCGACGTCGAGCACATGTTCTGTCTGGTGACGCTGGATGGCGAGCAGTGGCTCACCGACGTCGGCTACCCGGGTCCGTCCTACATCGAGCCGCTGCGGGTGGCGGTGAGCGTGCAGGAGCAGCACGGCAGCCAGTTCCGGGTGCGTGAGCTCGACGGCGCGCTGGCCGTGCAGCGGCGCGGGCGGGTCACCCGGTGGGGCGTCGTCTACACGTTCACGCTCCAGCCCCGCCGCTTCCAGGACTGGAAGGAGTTCGAGGACAGGGCCCGCGAGCAGCAGCCCACCGAGCCGGCGGCGGACTTCCAAGGCGTGCTGCGCGGGCGGGCCTTCGCCGACGGCCAGGCCGTGCTCAAGGGCCGCCGCTACCTCGTGGTCCGCGACGGGCGCGAACACGTCCACACGATCACGGACGACGACGAGCACCGGCGGTTGTCCGCCGCGATCCTGGCCCGCGAGTTCGACCGGCCGCCCGTCCCACGGTGACGGACGACAACCCCGAGACGAGATGGGACACCCGACAGGGAACGAAGGGACTGGTATGACGAACACATCCGTCGACGTCGTGGTGATCGGCGCCGGCCCGGCCGGATCGGTCGCGTCGGTGATGCTGGCCAGGCAGGGCCGCTCGGTGGCGCTGCTGGAACGCGAGGCCGAACCGCGCTTCCACATCGGCGAGTCGCTTCTGCCGTACATGATGGGCCTGTTCGAGCGGATCGGCCTGCGCGAGGCGGTCGCCTCCCAGGCCTACGTGCCGAAGTTCGGCGGCGAGTTCATCGACCCCACCGAGTCGAAGTTCTTCTCGGGCGTGTTCCGGGCCGACTTCACCAAGCAGGGCGAGGGCCGGTTCGATCGTGCCTTCCAGGTGGAGCGGCGCCGGTTCGACCGGATGCTCGCCGAACAGGCCGCCGCGAACGGCGCCGACGTCCGCTTCGGCGCCACCGTCACCGATCTGCTGATGGACGGCGACCGGGTGGCGGGCGTGCGCTACGAGGAGGACGGCGAGAGCCACGAGGTGCGGGCGGCCTACGTGATCGACGCCAGCGGCCGGGCCGGCAAGATCGCGCACAGGTTCGGGCTGCGCAAGACCCTCGAGAAACTGCGCATGGTCGCGGTGTTCCGGCACTACGCGGGCCTCGACGAGAAGCACAACCTCGGCGTGGCGGGCGACATCCAGGTCGGCGTCCACGCCGACGGCTGGGTGTGGGCCATCCCGCTGTCCGACGACGTGATCAGCGTGGGGGCCGTGATGCCCCGCGACGTGCTGCGGGCCAGTACGCCGGAGCAGGTGTTCGACGAGCATGTGGCCCGGGTGCCGCGGATCGTGGCCCGGCTGACCGGCACGAGCCCGACGATGGACCTCAAGGTGGAGACCGACTACTGCTACCACAGCGACACCGTCGTCGGCGAGGGCTGGCTGATGGTCGGCGACGCGGGGTGTTTCGGCGACCCGATGTTCTCCGGCGGCGTGCTGGTGGCCGCGGCGACCGCGGTGCGGGCGGCCGAGGCGGTCGGGGCCGCACTCGACGACCCCGCCGATGCCGACCGGCAGATCCAGGACTACAGCGACTTCTTCAAGACCGGCTACGACACCTACATCCGGCTGATTCACGCGTTCTACGACGGCGAGCTGGTGGCGACGGCGGCTGACGCCGGCCGGACGACGTCCCGGGAGATGTTGGAGAGGTACCTGATCCGGCTGATCGGCGGCGACTTCTGGAGCGAGCACAACGCCGTCGCCCAGGAGATGCGCAAGCGCCCCGAGTGGGACACGTTCACGCCGTTCGAGCGGCAGTTCGGCTGCCCCGCCTACCCGCACCTCGACGAGGCCGACCGCAAGGAGCGGGTCGAGGCCCGGATCCGCCGGGCCGCGACCGGCGTCTGAGCGGGCGGCGCCGGTGGGACGGGCAGTCCACCACGGAGATCATCTGCTCGACGGCCGGCGCGTTGACCCATCCGATCCCGCCCCTCTCTCCTGAGCAGATTCGGAGAAACATGAGTTCCCGACCAGCACCGGAGTTTCCGCAGTGGCCGCAGTTCGACGACACCGAGCGCGACGGTCTGATCCGCGCCCTGGAACAGGGCCAGTGGTGGCGGATGGGAGGCGCCGAAGTCTCCTTGTTCGAGGAGGAGTTCGGCGCCTACCACGGCGCGCCTTACACCCTGGCCGTGACCAACGGGACGCAGGCACTGGAGCTGGCGCTGCAGTGCCTCGGCGTCGGCCCGGGCACCGAGGTCGTGGTTCCGGGCTTCACGTTCATCTCGTCCTCACAGGCCGCCCAGCGCATCGGCGCCGTCCCGGTGCCGGTCGACATCGACCCGAGCACGTACAACATCGACCCCGACGCGGTCGCGGCGGCGATCACCGACCGTACGAAGGCCATCATGCCGGTGCACATGGCCGGCCTGTTCGCCGACATGGACGCCCTGGCGAAGATCTCGGACGAGACCGGAGTGCCGTTGCTGCAGGACGCCGCGCACGCGCAGGGCGCGTGGTGGCAGGGCAGGCGCGTCGGTGAGCTCGGCACCATCGCGGCGCTCAGCTTCCAGAACGGCAAACTGATGACCGCGGGGGAGGGCGGCGCGGTGCTGTTCCCCGACGAGGAGACCTACGAGACGGCATTCCTCCGGCACAGCTGCGGGCGCCCGCGCACCGACCGGCACTACCACCACAGGATCTCGGGCACGAACATGCGGATGAACGAGTTCTCCGCCGCCGTGCTGCGTGCCCAGCTGAGCCGCCTCGACGAGCAGCGAGCTGTTCGCGATGAGCGGTGGCAGCTGCTGTCCGGCCTGCTCGGGGCGATTCCCGGAGTGGTGCCCCAGGGCGGCGACCCGAGGGCTGACCAGAACCCGCACTACATGGCCATGTTCCGGATTCCGGGCCTGGCTGAGCAGGACCGCAACCGGCTGGTCGACACGCTGGTGGCGGCCGGGCTGCCGGCGTTCGCGGCGTTTCGGGCGATCTACCGGACAGAGGCGTTCTGGGAGGTCGGCGCGCCGTCCGAGTCGGTGGAGGAGGTCGCGGCGCGTTGCCCCACGGTGGAGGCGATCAGCGCCGACGGCATCTGGCTGCACCACCGTGTGCTGCTGGCCGCCGAGCAGGCGATCCGCGACACCGCCGCGATCATCGCCGACTCGGTGGCAGCAGCGTGAGCGGGCGTCCGGACGGACGGGCGCGATGACTGTCCGGGTCGCGGTCGTCGGACTCGGCTGGGCCGGCCGCGAGCTGTGGCTGCCCCGCCTGCTCGGGCACCCGGCCTACGAGGTCGTCGCCGTCGTCGACCCCGACCCGGCCGGCCGGGCGGCGGCCCTCGAGCGGGCCGCGCCGGCCGCGCCGGCCGCCATGGCCGGCGTTCACGAGCTGCCCGCCCACGACGTCGACCTGGCCGTCGTGGCCGTGCCCAACCACCTGCACGCCGAGATCGCGGCCGACCTGCTGCACCGGGGCGTCGGCGTTTTCCTCGAGAAGCCCGTCTGTCTCAGCTCGGCCGAGGTCGAGACCCTCGCCGCGGCCGAGCGGGCCGGTGGCGCCACCCTGCTGGCCGGCAGCGCCGCCCGCCACCGAGCCGACGTCCGCGCGCTCGCCCGCCTCGTACCCCGCCTCGGCCGCATCCGCCACGCCGACCTCGCCTGGGTCCGCGCCCGCGGCATCCCCCGCGCGGGCGGCTGGTTCACCCGACGCGACCAAGCCGGCGGAGGAGCCCTCGTCGACCTCGGCTGGCACCTCCTCGACACCCTCACCACCCTCCTCGGCCCGGCTCACTTCGACCACGTCCTCGGCGCGACCTCAGCCGACTTCGTGAACGACGAGGCCTGGCGGGCGGCCTGGCGACAGGACGCCGACGAGAGCCAGGCCGGCGACGTCGAGGACACCGCCCGGGGGTTCATGATCCGTGGCGACGGCGTCTCGGTGGCGCTGCGCGCCAGCTGGGCCTCCCACCAGGCTCGGGACACCTCCCGGCTGTCCCTTGAGGGCAGCGCAGGCAATGCCACCTTGACCTGCACGTTCGGGTTCAGCCCGAACCGCCGGCCCCGGAGCGTGCTCACGCTCACCCGCCAGGGCACCGCGACCCGGGTGCCGGTGCCGGCCGAGCCGGTCGGCACCGAGTACGACCGCCAGCTTGACGAGCTCGCCGCCCACCCGGCCGGTCGTGGCCAGGCCGTCGCCGAGGCCCGGACCACCGTACGGACCATCGAGAACTTCTACAGCTCCGCGCTGCGGCCACCGCGCGATCCGGCGTTGCCCGACCCGCAGGCAGGTAACAGTTCCACGAGAACCAGCCGAGTGAAGGAGTCGCTTCCGTGACCGCGCCGCTGACACCGCTCTCCAAGAGCCGCACCGACACCGCCGCCGGGACTGGTCTGCCGGGTGTGATCGCTCCTGAGGCCGTCGTCTTCGACCTGGACGGCGTCCTCGTCGACAGCTTCGCCGTCATGCAGGAAGCCTTCGCGATCGCATACGCCGAGGTCGTCGGCGACGGGCCCGTGCCGTTTGACGAGTACCACAGACACCAGGGCCGGTTCTTCCCCGACATCATGCGGATCATGGGACTGCCGTCGGAGATGGAGGGGCCCTTCGTGCGGGAGAGCTATCGGCTCGCCCACCAGGTCAAGATCTTCGACGGTGTGGTGGAGCTGCTGCTGACCCTGCGGGTCCGGGGGCTGCGTCTTGCGGTCGCCACCGGCAAGAGCGGCCCGCGGGCCCGCTCGCTGCTCGACCAGCTCGGGCTTCTGCCGTTCTTCGACCATGTCGTGGGTTCCGACGAGGTGGCGAATCCGAAGCCCGCCCCGGACATCGTGCTTCACACTCTCGATCGGCTCGGCGTGTCCCCGGCCGCGGCCGTCATGGTCGGCGACGCGCTCACCGACCTCGCCAGCGCCCGCGCGGCCGACGTCGCCGCGGTCGCCGCGCTCTGGGCCGCGCCGGAGGAGGACGAGCTGGTCGCCTCCGGTCCGGACGCCGTCCTGCGGCGGCCGGCCGAGCTGCTGGCACTGTGCCCGCCGGTCCCGGCTGGTTAGACGTCCCGCGGCGGGGCGGGCCGGGCCGGCACGGCCGCGGGCAGCTGGGCACGGAGGTCGTCGACGAGGTCGGCCGTCGCCTCGGGCCCGTCGGCCACGCCGAACACCTGGTAGTCGGGCCGGACCAGCACCGATGTCGCGCCGTGCCGGGCCAGGAGACCGCTGTAGACGCCGTCACGATCGACGACGTCCGCGCTTCCGCAGGCGCGGACGTCGTCGGCGACCACCCGCCGGACGTGAGCCGGAAGATTCCGCAGGAAGCGCAGCCGTTCCCCGCCCAGCTCCGCGGGGTCGCCTGCGGTCAGCAGCACGAAACCTCGCCCCACGACGTCGTCGAAGCGGCCTTCCCGGCCG
>NZ_CDXDOR010000134.1:10318-14536 GCF_978021225.1 Frankia sp. CeTa3Moorea
CGCGGGGTCACGGCGCAGGAGCCCGGTGGTCAGTGGCTTCGGTGGTTCGGGCCGACCCGTGCCGCGGGCCGCGGCCCCCGCGAGCACGGTGGCGTCGCGTTCCGCGGCCGCGGTCGGGTCGGTCACGCAGATCACCCGCCCAAGCTGCACCGAGGCCAGGATGGACTCGCGTACCTGCTCCCGGCGTTCCTCGGTGTAGGTGTCAAGCAACGCCGCCCCGGCCTGCCCTCGCAGCACGAGGTCGAGTTTCCAGGCCAGGTTGGTGGCGTCGCGAATCCCCGAGCACATGCCCTGGCCGGCGAACGGTGGCATGAGATGGGCGGCGTCACCGGCGAGCAGCACGTGCCCGGCCCGCCAGCGCTCGGCCCACCGGGCCTGGAACACGTAGGTGGTGCTGCGCAGCAGCCTCGCCGTGTCCGGGGTGACGCCATGCTGGGCGAGCAGCCGCCAGGCCGTCTCGTCGCGGTTCAGCTCGGCACTGCTCTCGCCGGGCAACCGCATGAACTCCCATCGCCGGTGGCCGGGCCCGCTGCCGACCAGCGTGGTCGGCCGGGCCGGGTCGCAGACCTGCACGTTGGTGGGCGTGAACTCGCGCTCCTGGCGCAGCCTGACGTCACAGAGCAGCCATTCGTAGGAGAACCCGAGATCGGTCACCGGCACGTCGAGATGGTCGCGCACGAAACTGCTGGCTCCGTCGCAGCCGACCAGCCAGCGGGCGGAGAACGTCGTCTCACCCTCGTCGCCCGCAGTGGTGACGGTGACGCCGTGCTCGCCGTCCCTGATGTCGGTGACCTCATGCCCTCGGCGCAGGCGCAGCCCGGCCAGCTCTGCCGCCCGCCCGGCGACCAGCTCCTCCAGAGCGGGCTGGTGCATGGTGCTGGCATCGGGCCAGCCGAACGGCCCGTCGGCGGTGAAGGCGATGTCCAACAGCACGCGGCCGTCGGCCGTCCGCCACTGGTAGCCCGTCGCCGGTTCGGTCACGCCCGGCAGCCGCGGCCCGATCCCGGTGGCGGCCAGCAGCCGTGCGGTCTCGCCGTCGAAGCTCGTGGCCCGGGGCAGCAGGTAGGGCCGGGGCCGGCGTTCCAGCACCGTGACCCGATGGCCCTGCTGCGCCAGCAGCACCGACAGCACGGCACCGACCGGGCCGTTGCCGACCACGAGAACGTCGGCGTTGTCCGGATTCTCGTCAGGCATTGTCCATCCCTACGCGCGCCGGAGAATGCCTGCAGGCTAATGGCGAGCGCCCCTCCCGCCCCCGGTGGCCGGGATTCCTTATCAGACCTGGTGATGCCGAGGCCCGCCGCGATCCACCTACGGTGCTGTCTGTACGCGGGACCAATGTGCCAACGGCGGAAGGAGCCCACGGCGGATGAGTGGCACGAGTTGGACGCGGGTGTACGAGGCGGTGCCGGACGCTCCCGTGCGCCTGGTGTGTTTCCCGCACGCCGGCGGGTCGGCCAGCTTCTTCTACCCGGTGGCGAAAGCCCTGGCCCCGCAGGTCGAGACGGTCGCGATCCAGTACCCGGGCCGCCAGGACCGCCGGCACGAGCCCAACCTCACCATGCTGTCCGAGCTGGCAGAGCACAGCTTCGCGGCAGTGCGTGGGCTGGCGGGCAGGCCACTGGCGCTGTTCGGCCACAGCATGGGCGCGCTGGTGGCGTACGAGGTCGCGCTCCGGCTGGCGGCCGCCGGGCTGCCCGCCCCCGTGCGGCTCTTCGCCTCCGCGCGGCGCGCGCCGTCCCGGTACCGCGACGAGCATCTGCGAACCGAGCCGGACGACAGACTCGTGTCCGAACTGCTCAAGCTCAACGGCACCAGCCAGGCGATGCTGTCCGATCCCGAGGTCGTCGAGATGATCATATCGCCGCTGCGGGCCGACTACCACGCCGTCGAGACCTACCGCCATGAGCCGGGGCGTGCGCTGGACTGCCCGATCACCGTGCTGATGGGCGACGCCGACCCCCAGGTCTCGACCGAGGAAGCCCAGGACTGGAGCGCACACACCCGTGCCGAGACCGACCTGAGGACCTTCGAGGGCGGCCACTTCTACCTCGTCGACCGAGCGAGCGAGGTGCTGGACCTCCTGCGCGCCAGCCTCCTGCCGGTTCCGGCCGTCCTGACCCGCATCCGGCCCGCGAGGCCGGATCTCCGGCCACCGATGGAGACGACACCATGACGAAGCCTGCTCTGGAGGCTCACGACGAGCTGGTCCGTGACCTGCTGGGACTCTGGTTCACCCCGCCGTCCGGCGACTCCGACCTGGTCGGGGGCTTCCTGCGGATCTTCGCCGACCCCGTCCGGGTGAACGGGACGCCGGTCCCCGTCGCGGGGCTCGCGGCCCAGGTCCGCGGCCTGCACCTCGCCTACGAAGGCCTGGTGGCCAAGGTCTCGCTCCAGATTCCGACAGCGCAGGGCGTAGCCCTCGCGTTCGAGATGCGCGGCCGGCACGTCGGCCCGCTGCCCACCCCGATCGGCACCCTGGAGGCGACCGGCCGCAGCGTCCGGGTGCCCACGATCGAGGTCCTCACGATCGAGGACGGCCAGATCACCGCGCTCCAAGTGATCGCCGACGAGCTGGTGCTGCTGCGCGAACTCGGCGCGCTACCAGAAGCGCCAGCATGACGACGGCTTCGCTGCCCGCGACGGGCAACAACGAGAAACTGGACCGCAACGTCCTGATGGTCGGGGGCGTGACGGCACTCGGCGCCATCATGTCCATCCTCGACACCACTGTGGTCAGCGTGGCGTTGCCCACCTTCCAGCGCGAGTTCCACGCGTCCTACGTGACCGTCGCCTAGACGATGACGGCCTACACGCTCGCGCTGGCCATGGTGATCCCGGCGACCGGATGGGCCGCCGACCGATTCGGTACGAAGCGCCTGTACCTGGCCTCGATCGTGCTGTTCACCACCGGGTCGGCGCTGTGCAGCGTCGCGTGGGACATCGGTCCCCTGATCGCGTTCCGCGTATTGCAGGGATTCGGCGGCGGCATGCTGATGCCCCTCAGCATGACCATGCTGACCCGGGCAGCCGGTCCGGACCGGGTCGGCCGAGTGATGGCGATGCTGGGGATACCGATGCTGCTGGGCCCGATCGGCGGACCCATCCTCGGCGGGTGGCTGATCCAGACCGCCAGTTGGCCCTGGATCTTCCTGATCAACGTTCCGATCGGCATCGTTGCCTTCGTCGCCTCGCTCCATGTGCTGGACAAGGACCAGCCGCAGCCCGGTGAGTCGTTCGACTTTCTCGGCATGCTTCTTTTGTCGCCAGGGCTCGCCCTGCTCCTCTACGGGGTCTCCTCGATTCCCGGGGCCGGGACCGTCGCCGCCGTGAAGGTCCTCGTCCCGGGCATCGTCGGACTGGCCCTGATGATCGGCTTCACGCTGCACGCGCTGCGTCAGGACCATCCGCTGGTCGATCTTCGCCTGTTCACCAACCGGAACCTCACCGTCTCGGTGGTCACCGGAACGCTGTTCGCGGTCGCGTTCATGGGCAGCATGCTGCTGTTTCCCAGCTACTTTCTGCAGGTGCGGGGCCAGAGCACGCTGAACGCCGGGCTGCTCGTGGCGCCGCAGGGACTGGGCGCCATGCTGACCATGCCTTTGGCCGGCCGGCTCACCGACCGGACAGGTCCGGGAAGGATCGTGCTCGGCGGCCTTGCGCTGATCGCGGCCGGCATGGCCGTGTTCACCCAGGTGACCACCACCTCCTCCTTTCCGCTCCTGACGGGTGCGTTGTTCGTGATGGGGCTCGGGATGGGGATGACCCTGATGCCGATCACGTCGGCGGCCCTGGCCACCCTCACCGACCACCAGATCGCCCGTGGATCGACGATGATGAATATCATTCAACAGACCGCCGGCTCCATCGGAACAGCGGTCCTGTCGGTTGTTCTCACCAACCAGGTGCTCGCCGGGTCCGCCGCGAGTACCTACAGTGCTGTGTCGCAGGGTGCGGTGCCCTCCAGCGAAGTGACCAGCGAGGTACTGGACCAGGGTCGCTCCGCCCTCGCGACCGCCTTCGGGCACACGTATCTGGTCGCACTCGTCCTGATCGCCTGCTGCGTGGTGCCGGCGCTCTTCCTGCCACGGCAAAAGGTCGTCCAGGAACCTGTGCTCCGCACATCTGGTTTCGATGGGTTGACGGGGCCGGTTGATGATCACGGTGGGTGGGTGGGATCGACGCCGAGGAGGTCAAGGACGCGCTGTTGGAGCGGGG
>NZ_CDXDOR010000135.1:0-7694 GCF_978021225.1 Frankia sp. CeTa3Moorea
TCGACCCATCCGCGTGCGGGAGTCATCGCAGGTCACGGGTCTACGCGGGCGGAACGGAATCTTCGCAGCGATACCCACGTCGCGCTCGACGGCCACGGTGAGCCGGCGACGGCGTAGGCTAATGCGGCTTGGGGTGGGGCGTAATCGCAGTCGCGGTTGCGTCGCGATCAATCGCTACATTTTTGTCACGATGTAGTGAACCGCGCACCGATCTCCGCCTGAAGCCATTCAAGGTGTCGTGCGTCGGCACACGAAGGGGCTGCGGACGCTTTGACTTCAACGGCGGCGATCGCCTGGAGATATCTGCGAAGCCGATCCCGGGTCGCGCTGCAGAATCGTCGGCCGGACCAGGAACGGGCGAAGACCTGGGGGCACGACGTGCGTGTGTTGTTGTCAACCTATGGGGGGCGCGGTGACGAGGGAAGGCAACGAGAGATGAGGACGTGCCCAACACGAGGCTCGACAGAGCTGGAGGTGCCGGTGATTCGATCGGCCGGTGCCGTGCGAGAGAGCACGGCTGCCCCGGAGGTATCGCGATGAGCGAGCAGTACGTGTTGGGTCTTCAAGAGGTTGACGAGATGCAGGTCGCGGTCGTTGGCGGCAAGGGTGCGCACCTGGGGGCGCTGTCGCGGATCGAAGGCATCCGCGTGCCGGCTGGCTTTTGCGTGACGACGGACGCCTTCCGGCGGATCATGGCGGAAGTGCCGTCGATCGAGGGTCGGCTCGAGCAGCTGTCGCGCCTGAAGCCGGACGACCGGGAGGCGATCCGCACGCTCAGCGCGGAGATTCGCCGGACCATCGAAGGGATCGCCATCCCGGGCGATCTCGCGGCGGCGATTACCCGCGCGCTCGCCCAGCTCGGCGGGCAAGCCGCGTACGCCGTCCGGTCCAGTGCGACGGCAGAGGACCTGCCGACGGCCTCCTTCGCCGGCCAGCAGGACACGTACCTGAACGTCGTGGGGCCGGCGGCGATCCTCCGGCACGTCAGCCGGTGCTGGGCCTCGCTGTTCACCGAGCGGGCCGTGACCTACCGCCAGCGCAACGGCGTTGACCACCGTACGGTCCACATGGCGGTGGTCGTGCAGCAGCTGGTCTTCCCTCATGCGGCTGGCGTCCTGTTCACAGCCGACCCCGTCACGTCCAACCGGAAGGTCGCCTCCGTGGAGGCCAGCTTTGGCCTCGGTGAGGCCCTGGTCTCCGGCCTGGTGAACCCGGACGTCTTCAAGGTGCGCGACGGCGAGGTCGTCGCCGAGGCGGTCGGCGCCAAGCAGCGTGCGGTTCACGCCTCGCCGGCGGGCGGGACGCAGGAACAGGCGATCGACCTAGAGCGGCAGGAGCAGCCGGCGCTGACGGCTGCGCAGGTCGTGCGGCTCGTGCAGCTCGGCCGGCGGATCGAAGCGCACTTCGGCCGCCCCCAGGACATCGAATGGTGCCTGGTCGACGACGGCTTCCAGATCGTCCAGAGCCGGCCGATCACCACGCTGTTCCCCATCCCCGAGTCCGGCGACCGGGAGAACCACGTCTATGTCTCCGTCGGCCATCACACGTCTATGTCTCCGTCGGCCATCAGCAGATGATGACCGACCCCATGAAGCCCCTGGGGCTCTCCTTCCTTCTGGCAGATGACGACCCCCGCGCCCATGGCCGAGGCCGGCGGCCGCCTGTTCGTCGACGTCACCCAGAGGCTGGTCTCGCCGACGAGCCGCGCCGGCTTCCTGGAGCTCATGGGGAAATCCGATCCGCTGACCGGGGACGCGCTGCAGACCATCCTCGAGCGCGACGGCTTCATCCGGCCGCTGCCTGACGAGGGTCCCCCCCGGGC
The DNA here is from genome assembly GCF_978021225.1 of Frankia sp. CeTa3Moorea. Taxonomy (NCBI): domain Bacteria; kingdom Bacillati; phylum Actinomycetota; class Actinomycetes; order Frankiales; family Frankiaceae; genus Frankia; species Frankia sp. CeTa3Moorea. The sequence goes on from NZ_CDXDOR010000135.1 coordinate 1,823, forward strand.
CACTGTCCGGCGGCGCGCCAGCCCCGATCGAGACCGATCCGGCCATCGTCACCGAGTTGATCGGGCGCAGCGAGGCCTCCATCGCCGCCTCGGAACGCGACATCCGGACGAAGTCGGGAGTGGCGCTGCTCGACGTCGCTGACGTGATCCGCCCACATCCGGGCGTGGTGGCGTTTCTGCAGCACGTCGAGGACGAGGGTTTCCTGGACGCGCTGCCCAAGCTCGCGGGCGGGTGGGAAGCGCGAGACGCCGTCGAGGCCTGGCTCGACAAGTACGGCATGCGCTGCGTCGGCGAGATCGACATCACGCGGCCGCGTTGGCGTGAACGCCCCTCCACGCTCGTGCCCATGATCCTCGGCAACATCAAGAACTTCGAGCTGGGCGAGAGCCGACGACGCTTCGAGCAAGGCCGGCAGAAGGCCTGGAAGAAGGAGCAGGAGCTGCTGGAGCGCTTGCGGGCCCTGCCGGACGGGGAGCGCAAGGCCGACGAGACGAAGCGGATGATCGACCGGGTCCGGACCTTCATCGGGTACCGGGAGTATCCGAAGTACGGCATGATCAGCCGCTACTTCGTGTACAAGCAGGCCTTGTTGGAAGAAGCCGAGCGCCTCGTACAGGCCCACGTACTTCGTGAGAAGGAGGACATCTTCTACCTCACGTTCCAGGAGCTCCACGACGTCGTGCGCACGAACCGCGTGGATGACCGGCTCATCGGCCGGCGCAAGGACGCGTTCAGGTCGTATCAAGCGCTCACGCCGCCCCGGGTGCTCACGTCGGATGGCGAAGTCATCGCCGGGGCGTACCGACGCGACGATTTGCCGGCCGGCGCGCTGAGCGGCCTACCGGTCTCCGCCGGGACCATCGAAGGGCGGGCCCGCGTCATCCTGGACATGGCACGGGCCGATCTCGAACCGGGCGACATCCTCGTCACGGCCCACACGGACCCCAGCTGGACGCCCCTCTTTGTCGCCATCGCGGGCTTGGTGACGGAGGTCGGAGGATTAATGACTCACGGCGCGGTGATCGCACGGGAGTACGGATTGCCGGCCGTCGTCGGTGTGGTAGATGCCACCCGACTGATCCCCGATGGGCAGCGGATCCGCGTGCACGGCACCGACAGGTACGTCGAGATTCTACCCTGACTGATCACACCGAGAACACCCATCCGTGGCTTCCGACCAAAACAACGCTAAACGCTAAGAAGTTAATCTTTCTGGGTTAGGATTCGGAATGAAATAACTTGTTCACTTCGGAGTCCTCGCGAGCCCGTGACCTGCGAAGACGCATATTGGCCTGCATTAATTACTTCATTACGAATTCTTACGCGGATGTGGGCGCGTCCTCGGCGGCGAGGCGCTCGCAACGTCGCTTCCCCCACTCGCCCAGCGGGCGGAGGGCCTCGTTGAGGGACGTGCCGTGCTCGGTGAGGGACAAGGACGAGGGCGCCGGGATCGTCCTCCAGCGCGGCCTCCAGCTCCTCGACGAGCGTGAGGGACAGGTGATTGGCCGGGTCGCCCTTGGCCTTCCGTAAGCGCGGAGTCTTCATCACCTCCGGCACGCTGGAGCTAGCGTGACAGCCGGACTCGGCCGAGCTGAGATCAGATCGTTGCTGGAGGAACTGGACGCCGAAGACGACGTCCCGGCCTCAAATTCGAACGGATCCACGGGCCCCGGCCCACCCGCGCCGGGGCCGGCGCGGGGCCCGTCCGGACCGGCGCTACCCGCCGAATGCAGCAAGTGCCTCGTCGATGACCGCATGACGATGGTGCAGCCCCGGCTCGTTGCGCCCGAAGACGAGCTCAGGCCGCACCCCCAACGCCATGTTCTTCTGGATGTCGATCGCCATGCGGTAGTCCTCGTCGCGCACCGTGGCGTGCGCGTACTCGAAGATCTCGTCCGCGGCGGTTCGCGTCGCCTCGTCCGTGAGATCCATCGGCGACGCGTTCTGGTGGTAGGTGATCGAATGACCCGGCCCACTCCCGGGATAGACCCGGAACACCTCGCCGTTGGCGACGGTGACCGAAAGGACGATGTTGGGGAACAATGCGTAGATCACCACGAGGTTGTGCAGTGGTTCCCATTCTTCCTCGGGCTTGTCCGCGAGGTCCGTGATGTGCCGCATCGGGAAGACCAGCCGATGGTGCGGGCCGAAGGAGTCGAACAGCGCGCAGTTGCTCTTGGTGATCAGCGCGAACGTGTCCCGGTGCACCGTGGCGAAGTGATAGTTCTCGGCGAACGTGTCAAGCGCGAACTTCCAGTTGATCGGGAAGTCGAGCACCTTCTCGCCCACCGAAGCCCAGCTACCGATGTCCCAGGACGCGAGTTCCGGGCCGAGCTCTCCCAGGTGGGCGTCGATGTCCAGGGGACCGCTGTCCGGCTGGAGACCGACCCACAGGAATCCGGAATGCTCCGCGGCGGGCAGTTGCGTGAGGCGGGGCTTCCCGGCCATCGTCGAGGGGAAACCTTCACGGCCGGGTCCGCCGACGAAGTCACCCTGGGCGTCATATACCCAGGCGTGATACGGGCAGACGAACCGTTCGGCCACGCCACAGCCCTCCGCGACCGGCGCCTGGCGATGGGCGCAGACGTTCTGGAAAGCCCTGACCGTGCCGTCCTCGCCCCGGGTCAGAAGCACGGGAACGCCCATGACGGTCTTCGTGCAGTAGCTTCCGGGTGCCGGCAGCTCAGAGCGGTAGCCGACAAGCTGCGGAGAGCGCAGGACAAGCTCGCGCTCGCGCTCGAAGCGTTCCTGGCCCGTGTACGCCAGGGCTGGCTGGCGGCGCTCAGCGGGCACCATGTCGGTCGTCTTGTCCATCGCGATTTTGAGCGCCCGTCGAGTGAGATCGATGAGCTCGTGGCGGTCGATCTGAGGCCTCCTTGATGCGGCAGTCCTGATACGGCGGTTACGTCATGCCAAGAGCACCGAAGTATCGGCACAAGATCGCATATGACGTAGTAGCGAAATCGTATGTGCCCTCGGCCAAACGCCGTTGAGCCGGCATCGTCGAATTCTCAATAGGAGCGACGGTGTCACTCTATGTGCAACACCGACAATAATCCCGGGTGGATGGGTGCGCTATGTCATAGCTATACGACCCTGCGTAGACGACACCCGAACGGATGGTCAGGGCGAGCCGATGGTCAGGGCGAGCCGATGGTCAGGGCGTGCAGGTGCTGCCGGGCTGACCGAAACCCGGCCGGGAGAGGTCGAGGTCGATCCTGTTGTCCGGGCCGAGGACGCGCGTGCGTTCCAGGACGCATTCCCGATGCGTCACGGTGTCGGTGACGGTGATGCGCTGAGGGCCGGCGTAGAGCGCTCCGCTACTCCAGTCGGACGACCCGGTGCTGGTGCGAACGGCGAAGGAGGAGATCGGGTAGCCGGTGGAGGAACGGGCGTGGCCACCGAAGATGACGATCCGCACCCGGCCCGGTGCCGGCGGCCGGCCGCGGTCGGTCAGTTGCCCGCTGATCCGAGCGGTCCCGGGGTCGCCGAGGGCGGTGAGGGCGATGCGGCCGATGGCGACGGAGTACGTCCAGCCGTGTGCCCAATGGTCGAACCGGTCGATGTAGAAACGCGAATGGACAACCTCGGCGTCATGCGCCTGATCCGGGTAGAACTCGAACGACAGGCCGGCGGTGCGCGCTCCCCAGTCGGTCCGCAGCAGACCACCCCGGACCAGGTCGGGCTGGGTGTTGCTCATGAAGTAGCCGGCCGGGAAAAGCAGGCCTCCGCCGGGAGGGAAACGGGAGTAGGTGGTGTAACTTCCCCGCTCCTGGCAGGCGTTGACGAAGGCGTCGCCCGTACGGGTCCGCGGGTCGTAGTTCTGGCAGGGAAGGTACGGTCGGCTGGTCGACCCGAGCACCAGGTCCACACCGACCGCACCGCCGATCGATGTCGGGCCTCCGTTACGATCCGTGAACCCCTCGAAGGGAACCGCGACGCCCTCGCCGCGGGTGGGACCGCCGGCCGCCCTGACCGGCGACGATGTCGCCATGGAAAGTAAAATGATTACGACCGCGAGCAGGAAAGCTCTCCTCCCCTCACGCGTCCTCGCGCTCCAGACCCGGGTACGAGCCAGCCCGCGGATCATGTCGACGTCCTCTCGCCTGGGGAGCCTCTGCCATCAAGCCGATGACACACGCAGGGAGGGGGCGCGCCGGCGGTGCTTTCCATAACCGACACGCAGTCGTTGCGAAACCGCAAGGAGAATGTCCGCTCGTGCTCAGCCTCCTGGAGCCCCCTCGTTCCCGTCTCCGGGCCGCGACTACGGCACGCGGCTACGGTACCTGGGGAACCGATCAGATGACACGCATGGGATGAGAGGGATAGAATAGCCGGCTGGATTCCGACGGTAGTGGTGACGGGTGCGGGACGGGGAATCGGCGCGGCGATCGCCACCGATCTCGCCCGGCGCGGATATCACGTGGTCGTGAACTACCGGCGGGATGCCGCGGCCGCCGCGGCCGTCGTCGCCGGCATCCAGCGGGACGGCGGCCAGCGGAGGTCAGCGGCCGATCCAGGTCAGGGGCCGGCGGAGGTCTCGGCGAGCTCCGCGACGAACGGACGGCCCTCCCGCCACGCGGCCACCTGCTCGGGCCGGCCGAAGACCTTCAGGTAGTTCTCGACGTTGGTCTCGTCGATCTCGCCCAGCACGACGGGTTCGAAGTCGGTGCCGTCCTCCCCGACGAAGGCCGGCAGCGGTTCCAGCACAGTGTCCAGACTCGGATAGTAGAAGATCCCGGTCGACTGCCGGGTCGCGCTGCCGCCGGCCACGACCCGGTGCCGGCCGGCCGGCAGCAGACCGTTGGTCCAGCGGGTGAGGATCGTTCCGGAGAGCACCTGCAACGCCCCGGGCACGACGGGCACCGGGATCCAGGTGCCGTCGGGCTGTTGCGCCTGGAGCCCGGAGTACTCGCCGTGCTGGTGCAGGACGGTCACCGCCGAGCCGTCGGCGTGCTCCAGCAGGAGAAGCTTCTCCTCCTCGGAGGCCGTGTCCGGGTAGGTCCAGGTCGGGTAGTCGTTGACGAGCAGGTTGAGGTGGTACGGCTCGTCCTGCGGGAAACTGCCGGCGGGTAGTCCGAGCAGCCGCTCGTACAGGCCGAGCACCCGCCGGGCCAGCGCCGCGGCCGCCTCGGCGTAGGCGACGGTGACCCCGCGCAGGTCGGGGTCCTGCGGCGGCCAGACGTTGGCGTGTTGGTAGAGCCCGAGCCACCGCTTCGACACGCCCGCCGCGGCAGCGTCGGCCGGGTTGTCGAACTGGCCCACGGAGTACCGTTCGATTTCCAGGCGGCCGAAGTCGTCAGGCCACTGCCGCCAGCCCCGGAAGGGGTGTCCGGTGGGACTGGCCAGCTTCGCCTTCTCCGCCCGCGGCAGACGCAGGATCCGCTCGACCCGACGCTGGAAGTCCTCGATCAGCTCCAGCGGAACGCCGTGGTTGACAATCTGGATCAGGCCGATCCGCTCGGCCGCCGCGCGCACGCGCCGCAGCAGGTCCGCGGGCGCGTCCTCGGCGAGGGCCACTTCCAGGTCGATGACGGGAATCTCGTCGGTCATGGCAGGGGGGTCCTCTCCGGTTTCTCCGACATCAGACATTCTCCTTCTCCGCCATCGCCCCGGTGCCCACCGCCGGCAGTGGCGGGAGCACAGGCAGATCAGCGGCGTCGAGATGGCAGTGCACGGTGTGGGATGCCGTCGTGGCGGCCCCGTCGAGCAGTCGGACGGGAGGGACAACGGAGTCGCAGAGCCCCTCCACCCGGCTGGGGCAACTCCCGGCGAAGCCGCAGCCCACGGCCGCGGGGAGGGTGGGCCGGGTCTTCCCGAGCCGCGTCGGCCACCAGACCCGCCCAGCCCACCCGGCCCGCCCGGGCGGTG